>NZ_KB291171.1:179362-190213 GCF_000318255.2 Capnocytophaga sp. oral taxon 380 str. F0488 | reverse complement strand
CTATTCGGAGACTTCTCCCAAGGAGAGGGGGAGTGTGGTGACGGGGAAAGTGAAGGTAAAGAGGAGATGTATGACGGTTATCATAACTCATTATAGACCATATCTTATTAATTTTTAATCCTTGACTCATATTATAAAATAATATCTAATTGAATGAAAATTATAATTATTAAGATGAAAAAGATATTATACTTTGTGTTTTTGTGTTTGATGGTGGCTTGTAATAAGCAGGCAAACACTTCAAAAGAAGAAACTAAACAAGACACTACTTCGGCAGTGCCCGAAACCTCTTACACTGAGTATGTAAACCCACTGATGGGTACGGACTCGAAGTTTAGTTTATCCAACGGGAATACTTACCCTGCTATTGCGGTGCCTTGGGGTATGCACTTCTGGACACCTCAAACGGGCAAAATGGGCGACGGCTGGGCATATCAATATCACGCTGATAAGCTCGTAGGCTTTAAGCAAACCCACCAACCGAGTCCGTGGATTAATGACTATGGGGCTTTTGCACTGATGCCGGTAGTGGGTGACTTGAAAATTAAAGAGGAAGAACGCGCTTCGTGGTTCTCTCATAAGGCAGAAACGGTTCAGCCTCACTACTACAAAGTGTATTTAGCCGATTATGATACATCGGTGGAGATTACGCCTACCAATAGAGCAGCGCAGTTTCGCATTACCTTCCCTGAGAGCGATAAGGCTTATTTGGTTTTAGATGCTTATTTTAAAGGCTCGATGGTGCAAGTGTTGCCCAAAGAACGCAAAATTATAGGCTATGCCCGCAACAACAGTGGGGGAGTACCTGAGAATTTTCACAATTACTTTGTGCTTACTTTCGACAAGGATTTTGAGAGTGTGCAGACGTGGAGCGACGGCTTTAAGCTGACAAAAAATGCTGAAAGCAAGGGCGAACACACAGGGGCAGTGATAGGCTTCCGCACGAAAAAAGGTGAACAGGTAACCGTAAGAGTAGCTTCGTCGTTTATTTCGCCTGAGCAAGCCCTATTGAACTTGGAAACGGAACTGGGTAATGACACTTTTGAACAGACAAAACAAAAAGCACTTACCCTTTGGGAGAGTGAACTCGGCAAGATACAAGTGGAAGATGAGAATATAGACCATTTGCGCACTTTCTACTCCTGTTTGTACCGTACACTGCTCTTCCCACGCACTTTCTACGAATACAACAAAGAAGGTGAGATGGTGCATTACAGTCCGTATAACGGCAAGGTGGAAAAGGGGTATATGTTTACTGACAACGGTTTTTGGGACACTTTCCGGGCAGTATTTCCGCTTTTCAACCTGTTGTACCCTGAGATGAATCAACAGATGATGAAGGGATTGGTGAACGCTTATAAAGAATCGGGCTGGTTACCCGAATGGGCAAGTCCGGGTCATAGGGATTGTATGATAGGGTCGAATTCGGCTTCTATCATTGCTGATGCTTACCTGAAAGGGAATATAGACGAGGCTGATGCTGAAATTCTTTTAGAAGCGATGCTAAAGAACGCTACCCAAAACGATGGTAGACCAGTGAAATCGGTAGGACGTGAGGGGGTGAATTACTACAATAGTTTGGGTTATGTACCTTATGATGTGAAGATTAACGAGAATGTAGCCCGCACATTGGAGTACGCTTACGCCGATTATTGCATTGCTCGTATGGCAGAAAAGATGGGTAAGGCGGAGGTTGCTAAACAGTATTACGAACAATCGAAACGCTACAAGAATGTATTTGACCCCGAAACTAAGTGGATGCGAGGCAAGAATAAGGACGGCAAGTTCCAGTCGCCATTTAATCCGCTGAAATGGGGCGATGCGTTTACCGAAGGGAACAGTTTGCACTACACGTGGTCGGTATTTCAGGATATAGAAGGACTTATACAGCTAATGGGTGGCAAAGAGGCTTTTGAAAAGAAGATAGATGAAGTGTTTGAGATGCCACCGCTGTTTGACGATTCGTACTACGGTTTTACCATACACGAAATACGCGAGATGCAACTCATAAATATGGGCAACTACGCACACGGCAATCAGCCCATACAGCACCTTATCTACTTGTATAATTACGCTGGTAAACCTCAAAAAGCACAAGCTAAACTACGGGAAGTGATGGAGAAACTCTATACTCCTACACCCGACGGTTATTGCGGTGATGAGGATAACGGACAGACCTCGGCTTGGTATGTGTTTTCAGCCTTAGGCTTTTACCCTGTTACTCCTGCTAGCGATAACTACATACTCGGTAACCCACTGTTTAAAACGGTGAGCTTGCAACTGCCTGAGGGCAAGAAGTTTTTAATAAAGAGTGTGGCTCGCAATTCCGATAGCAACTTAGTAGAGTACGTACAGCTCAATGGCAAGAAAATAGAAGGTTTTGAAATACCGTTTGGGGCGTTTAGAGAGAATGGGACTTTGACGTTTTTCAGGTAATGAGCAAATGTAAAAATTAGTAGATTAGTGAATTTGGTATGCTCTTTGATTTACAGACAGTAGTTTCATCAAAACCATTGTTTAGTAATGAGAATCAAGCATTTTTTATCAGCAACAGCTTTACTACTTCCCTTACTGCTAACCGCACAGAAATCGGTAGTGCCAGAGGTGAAGGTAGTGAATGAGCGCAATGCCAACCCGATGGTATTGCAAGACCTTTCAGTAGATATATTAGTGGTAGGGCAAACGGCTGTTACTACTATGGAAATGACCTTCTACAACCCTAACAGTCGCGTAATGGAAGGCGAGTTTCAGTTCCCGCTTGCCGACGGACAGCAGGTGTCGCGCTTTGCCTTAGATATCAATGGCAAACTGCGTGAAGGTGTGGTAGTAGACAAAGCCTTAGGACGCAAAGCCTTTGAGGATATTGTGCGCAGGGGTGTAGACCCAGGCTTATTAGAAAAAACTGAGGGCAACAACTTTAAAGCGCGTGTATACCCTATGCCTGCCAAAGGTACTCGCCGTGTACTCATCGCCTTTGAACAAGAGCTACACGAGCGCGACGGGCAGGATTATTACTTCTTGCCTATCACGGCTAACGTAACCCTTAAAAACTTCAAGGTGCGTACTGAGGTAGTATCACGCTTTGTAAAGGCAGATATTCAGAACAGTCTGCAATTAGACTTCAAACAAGCGCGCAATAGCTATATCAGTGAGGTAAGCAAGCAAAACTTCACGCTCAACCAGAACATTGCGCTTACTTTCCCGAAAATTGAGAAACCACAAACCATTAGCGCTACCCAAGGCAGTAAAAGCTATTTTTATGGCAATATAGCTTTGAGCGATACCAAAGCTAAAAGTAGCCTCACTCCTAAGGAAATAGGACTCTTATGGGACGCATCGCACTCAGCAATCCAACGCGATAGAGCAAAAGAGTTTGCTTTTTTAGATGCTTATTTTAAGGAACTTAAAGACACTAAGGTAGTGCTTAGTACTTTTAATATTCGTTCTGCTAAACCGCTTACTTTTGAGGTGAAAAACGGCAATTGGCAAGCACTGAAATCGCATTTAGAAAGTTTGCAATACGATGGAGCTACCGATGGTAATGCTATTGATTTCAACCTCAAAACAGATGAAATATTACTTTTTAGCGACGGTATTTTTAACTTTGGCAGTAAAGAATTTTCTGTAAACGAAGTAGTGAAACAAGCTAAAATACCGGTGAGTGTGGTGAATGCTTCGGTGGTTGCTAATACTCCAAAAATGCAATACCTCGCCAATGCTACGGGTGGTAACTTTATAGATTTGACAACCCTCACTACTGAGCAAGCAATAAAAGTAGCACGCACTGTACCTTTCCAACTGCTAGATATAGAAGTGAAAAGCGGTAAAGTAACCAAAATCTTCCCACAGAAAGGAGCTACTATTAGCAAAGGTAATTTCACCCTTGCAGGTGAATTGCAAAGTGAGGAAGCAACCTTAGTACTTAGTTTTGGTTACCCTAAAAAGGTAATGGTGCAAAAAGAAGTAAAATTTGTAGCAAACCCCGATGCTTCTGAAAGTGAGTTCAACCTTTTGCGCCGTATATGGGCAGAGAAACAAATTGCACAACTGCAACGAGAAGGTGTTGAACAAAAACAAATAGATGCGGTAGGACGTGATTACGGCATTGTAACCGAAGGCAATTCGCTGATAGTATTAGAAACCGTAGAAGATTATGTACGTTACCGCATTATGCCACCTACCGAATTACAGCAGGAGTACTCCAAACGCTTAGCAAATGAGCAAAAGCAAAAAGAGGGTACTGCTAAGCGTATTTTGGATAGAGTCGTGGAGCAATCGGAAAAGCAAAGTAAATGGTGGCATACCGAATATCCTGTGAAAGGCACTGAACCTAAGAAAAATGTTAATAACTCTAATGATACTCCTATAAGAATAAGAGGGGTGGCTTCTGGGGTAGCACAAGAAGTTAGAAGTGAGGAGGTTGCTGCTATAGAAGCTGACGAAAGTGCAGAATTAAATGAAGTAGTTGTAGTAGGTTATTCTCCACAAAGAAAAGCAGCTATGGCGGGAGCTATAAATAGTAGAGTTGCAGATTCTCCTAGTGGTAACACTACTGCTAAAAAAGATGTTTCTTTATCACGCAACCCAGCAAGTCCTGTTCCTGTACCTACCTCAAAAATAGAGCTCAACGCCTATAACCCCGATACCCCTTATTTAAAGGTAATGGAGTACACTGAGGAATCTAAAGCAGTAGAAACCTATTACAAGCTCAAAAAAGAATACGGTAACACACCTTCCTTTTATGTAGATGTAGCCGACTATTTCTTTAAGAAAGGTAATCGTGAGCAAGCTATCTTGGTGGTTTCCAATTTGGCAGAGCTCGGTTTAGACGACCCTCAGTTGTTGCGTATGTTAGGCTACAAGCTCAGCAACTACAATGCTAAGAAAGAAGCGGTATGGGTATTCCGTAAGGTGGTAACTCTGCGTGAGGAAGAACCACAGTCTTTTCGTGATTTGGGCTTAGTACTTGCCGACGATGGTGCCTATAACGAAGCCGTAAAAAACCTTTATAAAGTAGTTACAAGCGAGTGGAGCAGTCGTTTTGGTGATGTACAAATCGTAACAATGAACGATATCAATAGCCTTGTCGCACGCCACAAGGGTATAGATGTGAGTTATATCGACAAACGTTTGCTCAAAAAAGAACCCGTAGATGTGCGAGTAGTGCTCAGTTGGGATACTGATAGCTGCGATATGGACTTATGGGTAACCGACCCCAAAGATGAGAAGTGTTACTACCAAAACACTCTTACTTACCTTGGAGGTAAAATCTCACGTGATGTTACTCAAGGCTACGGACCTGAAGAATTTATGCTCAAGAAAGCTGAAAAAGGCAAGTACAAAGTGCAAGTGGATTACTTTGGCACTCGCTCACAAAAGCAACTAATGCCTGTGAACTTGCGTATTACTTTCTATACTCACTATGGTACGCCTCAGCAAAAACAACAAGAAACCACTGTACGCCTCAGTAATGCCAAGGAGGTGATTGAAGTAGGAAGTTTTGAATTTTAATAGTTAATGCTTAATAATTAAAGATAAAAGGCTGTTCAGTAAATGCTGAACAGCCTTTTCCATTATGAAGTTGTAAAATTAAATTAATAATTAAAGGTCTACGGGGTAAGATTGGTGACCGAAACGAAGCCCAAAGAAGAAGTTAAACTCTTTAGCTGAGCGGGTAAGCACATTGCCTAAAATAGTGCTTGACCCTAATACTAATGGGCCTAAGCGCAAGGCAATTCCCACATTAGCTTTTGATACTTGGTTGTATGAAATAGGCAAATAAGCCCCAAAACTATTAGTATCGTAGTGAGGAGTGAGTGAAAGCTCATTGGCATAAGTAGCGTTGTAAAGCTCTTTGTCCTTTGTTGAAGCTATATTCACTTGTCCTGATAAGTTCAAGTAGAACGCATCAACTACGCGATAATCGGCGCTGAGGTTAAAAGTAGAAGGTAGTGATGACCTCAATTTAGAGCCTGTAGCCTTTGTTCCATCAAAGTGATTCTTCAAATTTTCTTCTGATAAGTCGTCTAGACTTAAAGTCGTGCTTTGTGTTGCAGGCATTTTGTAGCGGTAAGAGTTCTTATTGGCAGTGTATTGTAAACGCCCGAGATCCATTAGCGAAATCCCTACACGCAAATCGTGAGGATTGTTGTGGCAACGAGGACAACCGTCCTTGCGAAACTCATACGTAGCTCCTAAATCGAAAGCCAAAGTAGTAGCTTCTGAACTAAAATACAACTTGTTTACCTTTACATTGTCGAAATCAACCAAGTCCATTCCACCGTTAAGCACTTCCAAAGTTCCGTTAGCCGATTGGATATTCAAGTTTACTTTGTCCTTATCAGTGTCAGGCGTTAGTGTAGCCGAACCTTCAAAGTCTTTAAAACCTACGTAAACATTACCAGAGCCTTGTACCAATTTAGCACTTGCTCCTACTTTCACCGTGTTAGTACCGTCAAAATACACTTCACCTGACCACGAGAAACCTACTTCCGAAAAAGCATTTACCACTATCTCTTGGTCGTTAAGGTTCACTTGGTAAGGGGTTTTGAGTTCCAATTTATCTAAATCACTAACAAATGATTGTAACATTTTTGCATCTATGTTACGTACATTGCCCAGAAGGCGCACACGAGAGAAAATCCCTACTGTATGCTGGTCGTTTATCTTCACAAAAGCCGATGGTCCTAACACATCAACGTTTATCTTCGCTTTGATATTGTTATAACCAAAAATAGCATTCTGGGTATCAACGCGTGTGTACTCGTTAAAGCTATCAGTGATATTAGGCGTGAGTTTAATAGCGTTGTTGCCAAAACCAAAGTTCACTGTAGCAATATTAGCGTCCCAAGAACGCTTACTACTAATCATATTCGCAGGATTAGAAGTTACAGGAAAAATACCCGAATAATTACTCTCCCGAAGCCCTGCATACGATTGCTGAGCTTCCACTGCCATTGTTGTTAGAAACAATGCTGATAAAATTACTTTTTTCATTCTATAAAAAACACTTGTTTAAATTGCGCGGCAAAAGTACAATATTTTATCAAATAACAAATAAAGAAGGTCAAAATTATTTGTAGAATTAATTTATAATCGTTATCTTTGCGCTTTCTATCCTGCCATTTACCGCTGAGCTACCTCTTGAAAAACCATATACAATCTTGTCTGCTTTGCATAGTTCACTACCTAAGTTTCGTTTCACCTATGCTTTTAGTAGAGCATACATTCGTCCTTTCTATACCAATCTTCCAAGATTCGTATAAGCTTCCTATAAGCTTCCTATATCTAAGCACTGATTATCAAAGATATTAGTTACTTAAACATAACCTATTAACGAAAGTTTACGAAAGTTATGATATATAAAATGTAACCTTTATTTTGTAGAAGATTTTAAAATTGTTATTTCTTATGAAAAAGATAATTCTCGTAGGATTGAGCCTTCTTGCGCTCTCCTGTCGCACCACACAAAAAGTAGCACAATCTTCCTCTTCAGAAGAAGAAATGCTTAAAAATATTACGCATAATCTTATTATTAGCTATCAAAATCAAAAAACATTGGCTCATTTGAAAAAAGAAGTGCAAAAATATGGTGCAGAGATGCTTTATGAATACAGAGTTATCAAAGGAATAGCTATCAAAGTACCCCAAGATAAAGATATTCGTCAGGCAAAAGCCTATTTTTCTAATCTTAAAGGTGTAACAAATGTGGAATACGACCAGATAAACCATATTGACCATTAATCACTAACCATTAACCATTGAAGCCTAACTTTAACAAAAGATTAACGCCTCACGGCACTTGTCTATAAAAAATTTTAGTGTACTTTTGCACTGTAAAAGCAGACCTCGCAACGCCACAAAAACAAGGAAGTGTTTTTTTGCAAACGCTTCCTTTTTAGTGTATTATTTTTAATAAAATTATCTCTCAAACCTATCCGAATTATCCAACCTGTTTGATAACTAAAACCTCTAACATCTAAAATAACAAACATTATGAATAAAATCTTTTTAGTAGCAACCGCTATTGCAATGGTAGCTTGTAATAATGGAAACCAACAGCAACAGCGACCACAAGGTGCTGTGCCTTACCCTGTAATTGTCGTAGGAGAACAAAATACCGTGTCTAACCTTTCTTACCCCGTGAATATCGAAGGGGTGGTGAACAGCGCCGTACAAGCCAAAATATCAGGCTATATTACCAAAGTATTGGTAGACGAAGGTCAGGTGGTTACCCAAGGGCAACCGCTCTTCAAGTTAGAAACTCAAACCCTTAACCAGTCAGCTGCTTCAGCCAAAGCAGCCGTAGAGGTCGCTAAAGTAGAGGTAGATAAACTCGTGCCTTTGGTACAGAAAAATATTGTGAGCCCTATCCAGCTCGCCACAGCCAAAGCCAACTTACAACGCGCCCAAGCTACTTATAACGAGGTAGCCAGCAACATTGGTTTTGCCGTAGTAAAAGCACCAGTAAACGGCGTGGTAGGTGCGATTAACTACCGCGAAGGTGCTTTGGTAACTGCCAATAACACTGTGCTCACTACCGTATCCGACGTGAAAGAGGTGTATGCCTATTTTTCAATGAACGAAAAAGAATACCTCGACTTCTTAGACAATACCCAAGGCAAAACCACTGCCGAGAAACTCAAAAACTTACCTGAGGCTTCTTTGGTGTTAGCTAACGGACAAGAATACGCCGAGAAAGGCAAAATACAAGCCGTAACCGGACAAATAGACCCTACTACCGGTAGCATACAATTTCGCGCTACCTTCCCTAACCCTAACAAGTTGCTTACCAATGGCAACAGTGGGACTATCAAGATACCACAACATTTTAGTAACTCACTTGTAATCCCCGAAGTTGCTACCTTTGAGCAACAAGGAAAGGTATTTGTGTACAAAGTAGAGAACGACACCCTCAAACAAGCTATCATCACCCTTAAAAGTCGTGCCGATAACTATGCTGTAGTAGAAAGCGGACTTAAAAACGGTGATGTCATTCTCGCGCAAGGACTCAATAAAGTGCGTACGGGTACTGTTATCAAACCTCAACCTATCTCAATGGATAGCCTTGTCAAGAAAATACAACCGATATTTTAGTGAAGACTGAAAAGTCGCCTTTGCATCGTAAACCTTGCTAAAATTTTAGTGCTTGTCGTGTTACGACCTTTGGCAAAGTCTATGTTAAATATTAATTGTTAATTGAACATTACTGTATGAACAGAATCATTTATAAATCACTGGCTATAGTAACCATAGCCCTTACCCTTACCGCTTGTGCAGGACGCAAAGCCTATGAGCGTCCACAAACCATAGACGAAAAGCTCTTCCGTACTGAAAGCCCCGCTACCGATGCCCAAAGCGATGCTACCCTTTCGTGGCGCAATATCTTCACCGACCCGCTCTTGCAACAACACATCAGCAAGGCACTTTCCAATAACCTCGATGTGCGTGTAGCGATGCAAAATGTGGTTTCAGCACAAGCCTACCTCAAACAAAGTAAGGCAGCTTTTATTCCTACCCTCTCGGTGGGAGCTAACTATACTCGTAGCACCTCATCATTAAATGCTGGAGGTGGTGCTCCCGACCGTACTTACAACAATCTATTCGATATCACAGGTAACGCTTCGTGGGAAGCCGACATTTGGGGTAAACTATCCGCTCAAAAACGTGCTTCTTATGCCTCTTATTTAGCAACTTTGGAAGCCCAAAAAGCAGTACAATCCGAAGTGGTCGCTACTTTGGCAACCGCTTATTACCAACTACTGATGCTCGACGAACAGAAAAAGGTACTCGAACAAACTATTGAGTTTCGCACCAAAAGTTTAGAAACTACCAAACAACTCAAAAAAGCAGGTTCTACTACCGAAGTAGCAACCAAACAAATCGAAGCCCTCGTGTACAACGCACAGGCGCAACTTATTACCATCAACAATAGCGTTTGGGCATTGGAAAACACTATCTGTGTACTCTTGGGTGAAGAGCCTCATACGATAGAGCGAAGCACGCTTGCTGAACAACAATTTCCCACACAGTTTCATCAAGGGTATGCGGTAAGTCTGCTCGAAAATCGTCCTGATGTGGCACGTGCCGAACTAAATTTGCGCAACGCCTTTGAACTTACGAATGTAGCGCGTTCCAATTTCTATCCTACGCTTACTCTTTCCGCTCGTGGAGGTATCAGTAGTACCGAACTCGATACTTGGTTTTCTGCCAAATCAATGTTTGCTAATTTTATAGCAGGATTGGCACAACCTATCCTCAATCGCCGACAAATACGCACTCAATACGAAGTGCAGAAAGCTGCTCAAGAAACCGCTTTGCTGAATTTCAAGAAAGCAATTCTTTCAGCGGGCAAAGAAGTATCCGATGCAATGCGTCAATTCAGTTCGCAAGACGAGTTCATTCAACTCAAAACCCAAGAAATGAAAGCCTATCAAGATGCCACCGACTATTCCAAACAATTGTTCGATAGCGGTATGGTGAATTATTTAGAGGTCATTACAGCCGAAGTAAACCGTCTCAATGCCGAGCTTAGTGTAGCCAACGCACAGTTTACCCGTATGCAGTATGGCATTACGTTGTATAAAGCACTCGGTGGCGGTTGGAGGTAGGGGCGAATGGCAATTCGCCTAGTTTTGAAAGTTTCTAATTGCCTCTCGCTGACGCGAGCTTGCTGCTCGTGCCTCCCTTATCCTATTTGTCCAATAACAGCAATTATTATCATAAATGAAAAGATTATTTTTAACCTCATCGTTCAGTTCAGTAGCCAAATTGTTTGAAGATTTTGCAGGAGAACCGGTAAATGGAAAGAAAATAGTATTTATTCCAACAGCAAGTTTGGTAGAAAAAGTG
>NZ_KB291171.1:163904-179342 GCF_000318255.2 Capnocytophaga sp. oral taxon 380 str. F0488 | reverse complement strand
TCTACCTAATGCAGGAACTAAAAAAGAAAGGAGCCGACAAACTACTTATTGAACAAATTAATAATGGAAAGTTGTACATAGGTACTTCAGCAGGTTCTGTCATTGCCTCTCCTACTGTTGAATTTGTTAGTGATATGGACGAAACAAAAAAAGCCCCTGAACTCACTGATTATTCAGGATTACATTTGGTAGATTTTTACTTTTTACCTCACTATCTGAATTTCCCTTACAAGGAAGCTTCTCAAAAAGTAGTAAATGACTATTCACAGAGAATAGATTTGCGACCTATTTCCAACAATCAAGTAATTACCGTTTTAGGTAATGAAATAAAAACACTTGTTTTAGACGACGCCAAAAAATTAGGATAATTAACACAAATGAAAAAATTAACACAAATGAAAAAATTATTTTTAACCTCATCATTCAGTTCAGTAGCAAAATTATTTGAAGATTTTGCAGGTGAACCCGTAAAAGGAAAGAAACTAGCATTTATTCCAACAGCAAGTTTGGTAGAAAAAGTGCGTTTTTATGTCGATGATGATAGAAAAGCCTTTGAAAAATTAGGGCTTATCATAGAAGAATTAGAAGTTTCTACCGCTACTACCGAAGAGGTAGCCCAAGCATTAGAGCGGAATGATTATATTTTTATTTCTGGAGGGAATACATTCTACCTAATGCAGGAACTAAAAAAGAAAGGAGCTGACAAACTACTTATAGAACAAATTAATAACGGAAAGTTGTACATAGGTACTTCGGCAGGTTCTATCATTGCTTCTCCTAATATTGAGTTCGTTAGTGATATGGACGAGACCAAAAAAGTTCCAGAATTAACTGATTATTCAGGATTACATTTGGTAGATTTTTATTTTTTACCTCATTATTTGAACTTTCCATATAAGGAAGTTACTCAAAAAATAGTAAACGAATATTCACAGAAAGTAGATTTGCGACCTATTTCTAACAATCAAGTAATTACGGTTTTAGGTAATGAAATAAAAACACTTGAAAAACCTAAACGAGCAACTAAGAAATAGTCTTGATTATGCCCAACATCTTATTGCAACAATTAGAAAACGCACTTCCCGCAGGAATGCAAATCCCCGAAGAACTCCGCCAACTCTATCAGTGGATAGAAGATAATGGCTATTATGAGGATAGAGACGATGGTGTACGTTACGGATATTTATATCCTAAAAATCCTTTTAGGAATACGTACTTAGATGACGTAAACGTAGATATCGATATTGCCTTTTATATGGAAGAAGAAAACTTTCGTAAAGAACTCTTGACCATTTCTTTTGGTAAGAATGCCGACGATGCTGCTCAGCGTTTTTTGCAAATAGCCGAAAATATATACAATGGTTCTATGGTAGCTTTGTGGTTGGACTACAGAGGAACAACCCAAATAGTCCGTTGTGTGAATACGGTTGAAGAGGCAGGCAACTGGGAAGTGGTAAAAAAGCAATTGAATTTCAACAAAGTATCTATTCGCGCAAAAGGAATAGATATTTTTGTACCAATGGACTCAGAGGATAATGGCTTAAATGATGATTTTGAAGGTTGGTATGATGCGATGATATATGAATCGTAAAGAAAAATGAAAAATATTTTATTACAACAATTAGAAAATGCCATCCCAGAGGGAATGCAAATCCCTGAGGAACTCCGCCAACTCTATCAGTGGATAGAGGACAATGGTTATTATGAGGACAGAGATGGCGTGCGTTATGGCTATCTATATTCACAAGATAAGCTAAGAGAGAGCTGGAAAGAAGACGAACGTGAAGGCGGTACTGATATTTCGTTTTATGTGGCAAAACCCTCAGAACGTGAGGAGCTGTTAGAGATTTCTTTCGGGAAACATAAGGAGGAAACTGCACAGCGTTTGCTTTCCTTTGCACAGAGCGGAGGGGATGGTTCGGAATGTGCCTTGTGGCTCGACGATGAAGGGCGTACCCAAATCGTGCATATCGGGTCAGGTTCAGGCTCTATGATGACCTGTATATTGGTAAAAAACGCTTTGGATTTCTTGCGTCTTTTGGCTATTGGCTATGATGAGATTTGCTGGGACGAGGATTATCCACTCCCTCCTAACAGTGATAAGAACGAAATGTTCGTCCACCCCAATACACAATACCAAGAGTGGGTGCAAAATACATTTCATACCACTATCCCCGCAATAGGATTAGAAGTGGTAACCCCTCATAGTATGGACGACGAAGCAACCGATGACCCTTTTTTAAATTGGTTTTATGAGATGACAGATGAGTAATAAGAAGTGATTATGCATCTTTATGCTACCTATAATCAAACGAAAAACAGCTATGGGAGATAGAAATACAGAAAAAAAGTTATTTCGAGACAAACTTTTAAAAGGTTTAGACGTTGCTTACGAACGAATGATAGCCGAAAAGCGGAAGAATAATCAAAAGATTGTGGTGCACCGTGAGGGAAAAATCGTTACTATTAATCCGTAGGGAAAAGCATTAAATACTAATTACAAACATCAATTATTTTTTTATTATTGCATTTTTATTAAAATATTTTTAGTAATTTTGCCTTACCTTTACAATAATGATTAAGATTAAAATGCTATGGGACTAAAATTTTTAGAAGAAATTAAACAAGGCATCAGAAGCGCCTCATTGAAAAAGGATATTATCTGTTATTACATCAATAACGGAGATGATACACTTGCCGACCTTGGTAAAGAACTGAACTTCAGTGTGCCTACCGTCACTAAAATGGTGGGCGAACTGATAGAAGATGGTATAGTGATGGACTTTGGGAAGATGGAAACCCCAGGAGGTAGACGTCCTAATATCTATGGATTGAACCAAAGTTCAGGATATTTTATAGGTGTAGATATCTCTCAAAAACGCGTTCATATAGGGCTTATCAACTTTAAAGGAGATTTGATAGATGAACAGATGGATATCTCTTTTGAGGAAGCGCAACCTCACGAGCGTTTTGAACGTTTATGTGAAATAATTGAAGATTTTATGAGCCATACAGTGGTTCCTAAGGACAAAATACTGAGTATTGGCATTAATATTTCAGGGCGTGTGAACCCTCAAACGGGGCATAGTTATAGTTTCTTTTATTTCGATGAACGTCCGCTTACTGAAATGTTTGAAGAAAAATTGGGTATAGATGTCTCTATTGATAACGATTCGCGTGCGATGGCTTATGGTGAATATATTAAAGGGCGTGTACAGGCTGAAAAAAATATCATCTACGTGAATGTAGGTTGGGGATTAGGCTTAGGAATCATCGTTAATGGGCAGCTATATTATGGGAAATCGGGCTTTTCAGGTGAGTTTGGGCATATTACTGCCTTTGAAAACGAGATATTATGCCACTGTGGTAAAAAAGGTTGCTTAGAAACAGAGGCTTCGGGCTCTGCTCTTTATCGTAAATTCTTGGAAAAACTTCATAACGGTCAATCGTCTTTACTTACTCAACAGAAGGAAAATGAAGACGAAATTACACTCAACGATATCATAGATGTAGCTTTGCAGGAAGATATATTGGCTATAGAGCTTATTGAAGAGGTGGGAAATACGCTAGGTAAACACGTGGCGGGTCTCATCAACCTATTTAATCCTGAATTGGTGATTATTGGTGGTACTCTTGCCAATGCAGGCGACTATTTGATATTGCCTTTGCGCAGTGCTATCAAGAAGTATTCTTTGAATTTAGTGAATAAAGACTCTTCGATAAAAGTATCAAAATTAGGTGATAAGGCGGGTCTATTAGGTGCAAGTCTTCTCGCCCGTAGTAAATTTATAGGATTGATATGAGAGAGCAACAACTTCAGGCTTTTGGGAGACTCCTCGATATAATGGACGACCTGCGTGCGAAATGTCCGTGGGATAAGAAACAAACAATACAATCGTTGCGCCATCTCACTATTGAGGAAACTTATGAATTGGGCGATGCTATCCTCAATGGCAATCTGCAAGAAGTAAAAAAAGAACTCGGTGATTTGTTACTTCATATCGTTTTCTATGCCAAAATAGGTAGTGAAACGGGTGATTTTAATATTGCTGATGTGGCAAATGGTGTGTGTGAAAAACTCATTGAACGGCATCCGCATATCTATGGAGATGTGAAAGTAGATAACGAAGACGATGTAAAGCGCAATTGGGAAAAAATAAAACTCAAAGAAGGTAACAAGAGCGTACTGGGAGGCGTGCCTAAAAGTTTGCCTGCATTAGTAAAAGCTACTCGTATACAAGACAAAGTGGCAGGTGTAGGCTTCGATTGGGATAATATAGACGATGTTTTTGCGAAGATAAAAGAGGAAATAGATGAACTACACGCCGAAGTAAAAGCGCAAAAACAGACAAATATTGAGAGTGAGTTTGGCGACGTTCTTTTTAGTCTTATTAACTATGCCCGATTTTTGAAAGTAAATCCTGAAGATGCCTTAGAGCGCACTAATCGTAAGTTTATAACTCGGTTTCAATACTTGGAACAACGAGCCAATGAGAAGGGAAAATCACTCAAAGATATGACCTTACAAGAAATGGAAACTTATTGGCAAGAAGCTAAGAAAATAGTAAAACAATAAAAAACAATGGCAATACAAAAACCAAGCATACCTAAAGGCACTCGTGACTTTTCACCAGCCGATGTGGCCAAACGCAACTTTATTATTAACACTATTAAAAATACTTTTAACGCTTTTGGATTTCAGCCTATCGAAACGCCCAGCTTTGAAAATTACGATACATTGATGGGTAAATATGGCGAAGAAGGCGATCGTCTTATCTTCAAGATACTCAATTCAGGTGATTTTACACAAGGAGTTAAACAAGACGATTGGGAAACTAAGAATACTCAGAAGCTCACTCCCCAAATATCAGAAAAAGCACTCCGTTATGACCTTACAGTTCCTTTTGCACGCTATGTAGTACAACACCAAAATGAATTGACTTTCCCCTTTAAACGTTATCAAATTCAGCCTGTATGGCGTGCCGACCGTCCGCAAAAAGGACGTTTCAGAGAGTTTTACCAATGCGATGCCGATGTGGTAGGTAGTACCAGCTTGTGGCAGGAAGTGGAGTTCGTACAGCTCTATGACACCGTGTTTACAGCGCTCAATCTTAAAGGGGTGACCATTAAGATTAACAACCGCAAAATTCTCAGCGGTTTTGCCGAAGTGATAGGGGAGAGTGATAAACTCGTCGACTTTACCGTAGCACTCGATAAGCTCGATAAAATAGGCGAAGAGGGTGTTATCAAAGAAATGATGGAAAGAGGTATCAGCCACGAAGCTATTAGCAAGCTACAACCTATCTTTGCACTTAAAGGAGCTCTTGCTGAAAAGCTCACTGCTCTCAAAGAGATACTAAAAACTTCTGAAACGGGGTTGAAAGGTATTGAAGAGGTGGAGTTTATAGCACAACAAATAGCGTGGCTTACCTTACAAACAGCTATTTTAGACCTCGATGTCACTCTCGCACGTGGACTGAATTATTACACAGGAGCTATTTTTGAGGTTGCTGCTCCAGCGGGAGTGCAAATGGGTTCTATTGGTGGAGGTGGACGTTATGACGACCTTACGAGCATCTTCGGATTGAAGGGGATAAGTGGTATAGGTATCTCGTTTGGTTTAGACCGCATAGGATTGGTGATGGAAGAATTGAATCTTTTTCCTGAATCACTGAGCAATAGCATAGAAGTGCTTTGTATAAATTTTGGCAATAACGAAGCTTTACAGAGTATGAAACTATTGAAAGAGTTGCGTAAACTCGGAAAAAGAGCAGAACTCTACCCCGATGTAGCTAAGATTAAAAAGCAAATGGAATATGCTAATAAGCGAAGCATTCCGTTTGTAGTGATGATTGGGGAAAGCGAGCTTACCAAAAATACTTTTGTATTGAAAGATATGCTTAAAGGCACTCAAAAAGAATATAATTTTAATGAGGTAAATGAAGCATTATTTCAATAATATGAATCATAGAATATATATAAAGGGACTAATATATCATCAGTCCCTTTTTTATTGTATGCTTTGTTTGATTGTTGTTTAAACAATAACTGATAATAAGAAGATAGATTTACTTCACTATTATCTGAACCGTATCTGAAGCCACTTGTTTAAGCAACACTTCTTTGTTCATTTCCACTTCTTTAATAGCCTCTTCTGTAGCGTGGCGAATGGTATAAAGTGTTACGTTCTCAGTTACCGATACCTTAAAGCGTTCTTCCAATTTTTCTAAAAGTTCAGTTAAGGTATCGAATTTGTTGTCTACACATACTGAAAAACTAATCGCCGAGTTCTGTATCACACTTACTTTCATCTTAGTCTTATGCAAATTCTTGAAGATATAGCTAATACCCTCTTCCATTATAAATGAAAAGTCAAGAGAAGAGAGAGAAAGCAGAATTTGTTCTTTCTTGAGGATAAAGCAAGGTACCTTTGGAGATAATTCAGCTACATTACACACAGCGCTTCCTTCAGCAGTAGGATTCAAAAATGAGCGTACATAAAGAGGGATTTCCTTTTGTTGGAGTGGTTGTAGGGTTTTTGGGTGTATTACTGAAGCGCCATAAAAAGCGAGTTCTATGGCTTCCTTATAAGGGATTTTATGCAAGAGCTCTGTATGCTGAAAATATCGAGGGTCGGCATTGAGAACACCAGGAACATCCTTCCATATCGTTACACTTTCAGCGTTTAAACAATAGGCAAAAATAGCTGCTGTATAGTCTGAACCTTCGCGCCCTAAGGTAGTAGTGAAGAAATTTGCATCGCTTCCTAAGAAACCTTGTGTGATGTTCAGCAATGATTTGTTAATATGCGTGCGAATGTTACTTTGTGTTTCTTCCCAGTCGATAGAGGCATCCCGGTAATTACTATCTGTTTTTACGAGATTACGGACATCTATCCACGTGTTTTTAATACCATTGTCATTCAGATATTGACTGATAATAGTAGTAGAAATGAGTTCACCAAAGCCAATCACTTGGTCATATACAAAACTGTGTTTCGGCGACTTGTTGCGTTCTAAAAACGAAGTGAGCTCTGCAAATAAGCCATCTACTTTCCAATACACAGGGTGATTTTCATCGGTAAATAGTTCGCGAATGATATGGTAATGAAAGTCTTTTATCAGCTGAACACTTTCCGTGAGTTTTTCTTGTTCCTTAAAATAGCTATTTACCACTACTTCTAAAGCATTAGTGGTTTTTCCCATTGCTGAAATAACGATGAGCGTATTAGCATAGCCTACCGTTTCTAATATTTTAGCGACATTGCGCACACCTGCAGCATCTTTTACTGAGGCGCCTCCAAATTTAAATATCTGCATTTCTTTTAGATATGAGGTAAAGTCTGCGACTGCAGAGTATGTGAGTAAGAGGTAAGTAATAAACCTAAATACCCAAAATACCGAGATTAACAGTGCAAAGATAATATTAATTTTCTAAATTCTTCAAAAGTAAAAAATATTTGTTGATTGTTTTTATAGATGAATATTTGTTCTTCCTTTTTGTTCCTCAAATGACACCGAACCTTTTTAGTACCACTTGTTATAGAAAAGTTTATATACATCACCTTTTTTAATAAGATTATCGTTATTGTGCGAAATAAATACTATTTTCTGATATTTAAAATTATTGTTTTTAGAGGAGTAAGAACATAAAAAATATTTCATAAAAAGAGGAAAAAGCCCTGCTTTTGAGCAAGGGCTTGTTTTAAAGATTAATTAAATACGTTGTGAGAAAAGACTGCTTTTCCGTCTTTGGCTGTGTTTTCTATGAAAATATAAGAGCGCACCTAAAAAAGGAAATAATAAGATAATAAATATCCAATACATTTCTACGGTAGGGTCTTTCTTATAATGACGATAGAAAACATCTAACAGTCCCCAGAGTATTAAAACGGAAAGCAGTATCAGAAAAGTTGTAACTAAAAAAGGTTCCATAATATAATGAATTAAAAATATAGTCTTTTGTTATTCTTTTACTTCAATCGTAAGAACATCACCTAACGCTAAAGTATTTTTATAGCAATGTTTAGAGGTATCTTCATTGTCTATATGCTCAATGATTATAAAATCTAATTCTATTTCAGATTTATTTTTATCATTTAGAACTGTTGCAATCAAGTGGATACTTCCTTTAGTTATATTCGCAGGTATAACTTCTCCTTTAACAGATAGCTGAAGACCTATGTTTGAAGGGTGCTTAAAATTTGTTTCTCTATGACTCTTGGTTTCAATAGGAATAGAAATATTATCCATAACTTCTATAACTTTTATGGTTATTTTATCTCCTAAAAATAATTCATTTTTTAACCAATGAATAGAGTTATTAGCTTTAACATCATATCCTCCAAAACTTATAGTTAATTCATTACGAGAACCTAAGAGTAATCTGTCTATAATAACAGAAATGACACCATCTTGAACTCCTCCTACAAAAGTTTCCTTATTAATAATAACTTCAAATCCTATCATTGTCAATTTTCAAATTCTTTGTGCAATTTATGTCGAACTGATATTATTTATTTTACTATAAAACAAATATAAATCTTTGTTAGATTAATGTGAATGTTTGCGGTATAATGTTTTATTAGTTTTTATAGGGCAAACATACTACAAAGAATCATAACTTCCAAATAAATTATAAGATATTTTTAAATATTAATATCACTCCTTTTAGTATTATTTATTTATTGTGTTATTAAATTAGCAACACTCTTATTCATTGTGCCAAAATAGAAGATAAAATCAATAGATACAATCGTTTTTATGATTATTTACTGGAAATATTTTATAATTTTATGAGACAAAGATATAAATTAAAAGGATAAGGATAAAAAATAATGAGTGTTGAGAAGTACTTCTCAACACTCATTTGTATAGTCAAGTATCAAACTATTTTTATTTGTTTCCAGCCTGTTTTTTAGCGTCTGCTTTCATCTTTTCATTAGGAACGATTACTACATTCACACGGCGGTTTTTAGCTCTTCCATCAGCAGTTTCGTTACTTGCAACAGGGTTTCTTTCGCCATACCATTTGGTAGTAAAACGGCTACCTGCTAAACCTTTACTTTTAAAATAGTTAGTAACGGCTTGTGCACGGCGTTGTGAAAGACCTAAGTTGTACTCATCTTTACCTACATTATCAGTGTGGCCAGCTACTATCACATTAGTATCAGGATATTCTTTAAGAATAGCAGATAGTTTATCAAGTGTTTGTCTTGATTTGTTGTTGATGTTATACTTATTAGTATCAAAATATACACCTCCGTTATTTTCATCGAAAGTAACCACGATACCATCGTCTACACGTTTAACATCGGCACCTGGGATTTCTTCTTCTATTTTTTTAGCTTGTTTATCCATTTGGTTACCGATAACAGCTCCTGCAGCACCTCCCACTACTGTACCGAGTACAGCACCGAGTTCGCTGTTTTGTCCGTTACCTACATTGTTCCCTAAAATAGCTCCTAATAAAGCTCCACCAGCAGCACCAATTACAGCTCCGCGTTGTGCTTTGTTAGAGTTGTTGTATGCCTCGCAACCGGTAAGCAATACAGCTGCCGATAAGGCTAAAACTACGATTTTTTTCATCTTCTGTTTGTATTAATCTTTAATTATTTTACAAAATTCATTGAGATAACAAAAGGTTTGCCATCTACTCTCACGGTTTGTTCCCATACCATTGAGTCGTCAGAAATGCTTGCCAAGTGCAAACGAATACCTTGTTTAGTTTCTGAAACATATTTTTCATTAGTAGGTTTCAAGAGAAAATCATAGTATCCTGTTGATTTATCTACTTCTTGTACAATGAAAATGAAGTTTCTTTGTCCTGTTGAACAACCACTCGCGTTGATAGTATAGTGTCCGCGGTTGTTATTCGGAACGAATTTCCAAGTACTGCCTTCAAAGCATTCTTTGGAAGTGTCGTTTAACAAGGTAACTTCATATTTACCTTTTTCACTATATGTGATGGATTGCAATGTCCATTCACCTTTAATAGCTTTATTAGCTATATTTGTTTCTTTGGGTTTTGCAGTCATTGAGCCTGAAGAACTCTTACAAGCCATTACCAATACTGCCATTACAAGTAAAAGTGCAATTTTTTTCATCTTTAATTGTTTTTGATTACGAGGGCAAAAATAAACTTTTTTTTCTCTCCCACCTAATAATTAACTAAATATTAACATTCTATTACTAAGTTATCATATGCCAAAAATACGTTTTTAGGCAATCTTTTTTGTATCTCTTCGTGAAAACCAAAGGTTTGGCTCACGTGTGTGAGATAGGTGCGCTTAGGTTGTACATCTCCTATAATTTCTAACGCTTCCGCTAAATTGAGGTGTGTAGGGTGTACATCATCTCTTAGGCAATTCAATACTAAAACATCTAAATCTCGTAGTTTTTCTCTTTCGCTCTTGTCTATATATTTGGCATCGGTAATATAACCCAAGTCTTCTATCCGATAGCCTACGATGGGCAAATTACCGTGCATTATGTGTATAGGTTCTACTGTTTTACCATATAAAGTAAAAGGCGCTTCGTCTATCTCGTGAGGTATTACCGAAGGAGCTCCTTCATATCGATTTTCAGTGGCAAAGATATAACCAAAACGTACTCTCAGCTCATCGATTACTCTTTTTAGTCCATAGATAGGCATATCGCCTTGTAAGCGTACAAAAGGGCGTATGTCGTCCATTCCGGCAGTATGATCGGCGTGCTCGTGAGTGAACAGTATAGCCTCCAAATGCTGTACATCGTTGGTGAGCATTTGCTGTCTAAAATCAGGGCTGCAATCTATTGCAATATTGGTGTCTTCCCAACTGATAAGTGCCGAAGTGCGCAACCTCTTATCTTTGGGGTTGGTACTTTTCCCCACAGGGTGGTTGCTTGCTATTACGGGAATCCCTTGTGAAGTACCTGTACCGAGGAAAGTAATCTTCATAATAATGATAAATGATTAATGGTTAATGATTAATTTCACAAGTCATTAATCATTAACCACTAATCTTTAAACAATTAAAATTGTTATTTTTTATGTCTTGGCTCAGAGGATACAGTAAGTTTTTTACGTCCTTTAGCGCGACGGCGTGCTAACACTTTTCTACCATTGGCAGTTGCCATACGTTCTCTGAATCCGTGTTTATTTCTTCTTTTTCTCTTTGAAGGTTGAAATGTTCTTTTCATTGCTTGTTAATCTTTAAAATCTTATTAAAAATGATACTTTATCTCTCTATTTTATCAATAGCGGGGCAAAAGTACGTCAATTTTTTGGAATGACAAAATATTTTTTATTTTTTCTTGTGTAAAACCCTATATTCTTCGTAACACTGACTGATGGCTTCAAGCACTTGCAGGTCGTTTGCCGTCATTATAAAATCGTTAGAATAGTTGCAAGAGCGAATGATATCTTCTAATTCACTACGGTCTACTTGCAAAAGTTCTAATAGGGTTTCGCGGTCGTAACGGGTGGAAAGAGCATCGCTCAATTCGTTGTCTTTGCGCATCTCTCTCAGTTTGCGCATTTCTTTCCCTTTGGCGCCAAACGAGCGACTCAGCAAGTCGGCAGGGTTCATTACAGCACTTAGCACTCTACCCACAGCACTTGCACTAGCTCTACTTTCATAACCTATATCTAACCCCGAAATGCTATAACGCGTATTGTCATTAATAGGTGCATTTTTAGCGTCAATATCCAAATAACCTGTGAGTTTATAAGGAGTTACAACCACTTCTTGTAAAGTATAAGCAAGCTCTGTCATTCCTATTTTCAACCCTTGATATTTTATCATATCGTTTGTTATGCGTATCTTGGTAGATTTATACCCTAAAAAAGAAATGTATAGCGTGTCGTTAGCACTTACTCTGATACTAAAATCACCTTTGTCATTGGTAGTAGTACCTCTTACTTTATTGAGGTTTAAGATGTGTACATTAGGCATTGGTTTATTGTTTTGCACACTGTAAATATGTCCGTGCAACACTGTTTCCTGAGCTACAAGTGTCGTCACACATAAAAACATACAAAACCATAATATCTTCTTCATCATACTTACTTCTTTTAAGGGTAAAAAAATAGGTGTTCGAGGAGTGCCCTCGAACACCCTAATCATATTAAAACATTAGTTCTTTACATTGAAAGCTTTTTCTTTAGGATAGTAAGCTACTGAACCCAAAGATTCTTCGATGCGGAGCAATTGGTTGTACTTCGCCATACGGTCAGAACGTGAAGCCGAACCTGTTTTGATTTGTCCGGTATTCAAAGCTACTGCCAAGTCAGCAATAGTGTTGTCTTCTGTTTCTCCTGAACGGTGAGACATTACGGCAGTATAACCAGCGCGGTTTGCCATATCTACGGCTGCTATAGTTTCAGACAAAGTACCGATTTGGTTTACTTTGATGAGAATAGAGTTGGCAATACCTTTGGCAATACCTCTTTCAAGGATAGATACGTTAGTAACGAACAAATCGTCACCTACCAATTGTACTTTTTTGCCCAATTTGTCAGTAAGGAGTTTCCATCCGTCCCAGTCGTTTTGATCCATACCGTCTTCGATAGAGATGATAGGGTATTTAGCTACCAATTCTGCCAAGTAGTCAGCTTGTTCAGCTGAAGTACGTACTTTACCTTTAGCACCTTCAAAGATAGTATAATCGTATTTGCCATTTTTGTAGAACTCAGAAGAAGCACAGTCTAAGGCGATTTTGATATCTTCACCCCATTTGTAGCCTGCTTCTTTTACAGCTTCTTTAATAGAATCGAGAGCGTCTTCGATATCTTTAAAGTTAGGAGCAAAACCTCCTTCATCACCTACGGCAGTGCTCAATCCTTTTTTGTGCAATACCTTTTTAAGGTTGTGGAACACTTCTGAACCCATTTGGATAGCTTGTGAAAAGTTCTTAGCGTTCACAGGCATAATCATAAACTCTTGGAAAGCAATAGGCGCATCGGAGTGTGCCCCAGCGTTGATGATGTTCATCATTGGTACAGGCAAAGTGTGAGCACTTACCCCACCTACATAACGGTACAAAGGCAAACCGAGTTCTTCAGCAGCGGCTCTTGCTACTGCCAATGATACCCCAAGAATAGCGTTAGCTCCTAATTTAGATTTGTTAGGAGTACCGTCGAGCTCAATCATTGTTTTGTCGATAAGGTTTTGTTCGAAAACGTCCATACCTACGATTTCTTCTGCGATGATATCGTTTACATTAGCAACGGCTTTGAGTACGCCTTTACCCATATAACTTTTACCACCGTCGCGCAATTCAACGGCTTCGTATTCACCTGTCGATGCTCCTGATGGAACAGCAGCTCTACCAAGGAAACCATTCTCGGTCATTACATCTACTTCTACGGTTGGATTTCCTCTTGAATCCAAAATCTGACGTGCGTGCACGCTTACAATAATACTCATATATTTTGTTATTTAATTATTTACTTTGTTTAGGGGTTAGGGATATCGGACTTATCTGACTTTATAATGCTAATTGTCAATTGTCAATTATCAATTGTTAAAGCTTTCTCTTCCCCAAAAGAAAGGCGGTTCGATACCCAAAGCGCGGAGATAAGTATACCCTTGTCCGCGGTGGTGACTCTCGTTTTCAATGAAGTATAATATCCATTGGGCAAAGCTGAAAGTCATTTGATAAATAGTGAATGGTTGTGTATAATCACCCACTTCTTTCCATTCACGGTCGAGAATTTCAGTAGCTCTATCCCACAAAGCCAATACTTCCGCTTTGGTAGTAGGAAAGGCTCCTTCTAAGAAAAGCGTGTGTTGCTCCTGAAATCTCTCTTTAAAAAGATAGTCCATAACTCTCAAAAACTCTTCTACCATTCCTGAAAACGGACGCAAGTTTGCAATGTTGAACTCAAAGAGGTCTTTCTCGGGAAAAGCCTCAATCACCTTGCGGGTGAGGGCACGTACATCTTTTAAATTAGTGAGCAATGCTTCGGGTGTAAGTAATTCTTTCATATTAATTGTTAGTGTTTAGTCCTTAGTTTTTAGCCTATATTTTGTACTCTTCTTATCCTTTTCACGGCTTGTCGCTCTTCGGGGGTTCGGGGGTAATTTTCTAATTTTCACATTTTCTAATTCTCCAATTGCTTCACAAATTGGTCAAACAAATACGTCGCATCATTAGGACCAGGTGCGGCTTCAGGGTGATACTGCACACTGAAACACTTCTTGCCTTTCACTCGTAAACCCATCACAGTATTGTCGTTCAGGTGGGTATGCGTGATTTCCACATTAGGATTAGCTTCTGCCTCTGCTCTATTCACAGCAAACCCGTGATTCTGAGAGGTAATCTCGTCCTTACCTGTAAGCAAATTCTTCACAGGGTGATTAATACCACGGTGACCGTTGTGCATTTTGTAAGTGCTAATGCCGTTTGCCAGTGCAATAATCTGATGTCCTAAGCAGATACCGAAAATAGGCAAATCTTCTGCTATCATCTGCTTTACTTGGGCAATTACCTCGGTGAGCGGTTCCGGGTCGCCAGGCCCATTAGACAAGAAATAGCCATTGGGGTTCCACGCTTTGAGCTCAGCCAAAGGCGTGTTGTACGGAAATACTTTGATGTACATATCACGGGCTGCCAAGTTGCGCAAGATATTTTTCTTGATGCCGAAATCGAGTGCTGCTACTTTGTACTTCGCTTCTGGATTGCCAAAAAAATAAGGTTCAGTAACCGACACTTTCGATGCCAATTCTAAACCTTTCATATTAGGAATCTCATTTAAGCGAGCTTTGAGCAGTGCTAAATCGTCAGTTTCTGTGGAAATAACAGCGTTCATCGAGCCATTATCACGAATATAACTCACCAAAGCGCGGGTATCTACTTCACAAATGGCTACCAAGTGGTTACGGTCTAAAAAGTCTTTCAAGGTTTCCTCGGCAACAGCACGGGAGGCATCATAACTAAAATTTCTACATACCAGCCCTGCAATTTTCATACCATTCGATTCGTTGTCTTCTTCACAGATACCGTAATTGCCAATATGAGCATTGGTCATCACCATAATCTGACCGAAGTACGAAGGGTCAGTAAATATTTCCTGATAGCCTGTCATACCTGTATTGAAACACACTTCACCAAAAGCAGTACCTTCATAGCCAACGCTTTTACCATAAAAGGCAGTGCCATCAGCAAGGAGTAATACCGCTTTTTTCTTTTGTTGATACTTCATTGTGCTATTTCCTTAAATCGACTGCAAAGGTACAAAATATTTTTGAAATATAAATAATCAATGATATTTTTTAGCCCAAACCTATTAAAATTATTTCAATATTACCCTAAAATACAATCAATATTCATCTTATCTCCATCTTATCTTCACCTTATCTCCATTCATCGTTCGTTCATTCTTCGTTTATTGTTCGTTCATTCTTCGTTCATTCTTCGTTTATTGTTCGTTCATTGTTCGTCTTTTGTTCGTTCT
>NZ_KB291171.1:143479-163884 GCF_000318255.2 Capnocytophaga sp. oral taxon 380 str. F0488 | reverse complement strand
GAGCCACTGTAGAGCCACTGTAGAGCCACTGTAGGGCCACTGTAGAGCCACTGAAAGACCACTCATCGTTCGTCTTTTGTTCGTCTTTTGTTCGTTCATCGTTCGTCTTTTGTTCGTTCTTTGTTCATTTGCCCGTGCGGCTCGCACCGTCTTTTGTTCCTCCTAGCTTCCAATAATCTTCAACTTTCAATCTTATTCCCTTCTTCTAAAAACTTTTCACACTTCATTTCTCATTTACTAATTTTCAAATTTGCTAATAGTACCTACCCTTGTACTACCCTTTACCTTTTATCTTTTACCTTTTACCTTTTATCTTTTACCTTTACCCTTTATCTTTTACCTTTTAACCCCTTCATTAATCATTAACCATTATTTAAATATTCATAAAAAAAGTTCCTATTTCCAAAAAAATATTATACCTTTGTCATTATTTTAAATTCTAAAGCTATGAAACAACTATTTATTGCATTTCTCATTGTGTTAGGATTGAGTGCTTGTACCAATCCTGAAGAAGCTATAAAAGCGTATCAGCAACAAAAGGAAGCTATAGGTTTGCAAACTCCCGAAAAGCAAAATGAACTTTTAGGGCAGAACCCCGTTGCTTTTCAGCAGAACCTACAAGCGATAAGTAAACAATGCGCTGAGGTGTTAGCTAACGCTAAAGGATTACCTTCTGATTTTATAGTTAAAGAAGAGAAAGAGAACCAATACGAACTCTTGTCTCTTACTTCTGCTTATTTACTGAATCATCGCAAATATACCGAAGAAGAAGCCCCTGCTATCAAAGCCTTGGAAGAATCTCTTAAAGATGTAGATTTAGATAACGCTACCGATTTCGATGCGTATAATGCTTATAAAACCTTAGTGCATAATTGCTTCCAACTGAAAATCTATCGCTATCAAGTGCAATATGAGTTCAACGACCCGTGGGGTAAGATTTTAGCCGATTTCAATAAGCTCAAATCACAAAATATTAAAGAAGACCTCACCCCTTTGCTCATCGAAGGCGTATCGGCTACCTCCGCTGAGACTACCAATGAACAGATTATAGCCTTAGTGCAAAAAGCAGTGAAAGATAACGAACTGTTAAACGCTCTTTCAGGACGCATTGCTACAGTAAACCGACTCAAAGCAGGACAACCTTTCCCTCTTTTTAAAGGTCTTACCGACTTGAACGATAAAGAAGTGAAATATGAGAGTTTACCTCTCAAAGGCAAATTGCTATTTGTAGATATATGGGCTACTTATTGCCCTGATTGCCGTAAAGAGTTGCCCGCCTTAGAAGCCTTACAGCAATCCTATAAAGGTAAGCCTATTGTCTTTCTCAGTATTTCAGTAGACCGTGATAAAGAAGCGTGGAAAGAGATGGTAAAGAATGATAAACTAAGTGGTATTCATCTGTATACCACCCCAGAAGTGAAAGATACTTATAAGTTTTTGTACGACTTGCGAAGTATCCCTCGTTATATGCTTATCGATGCACAGGGTAATATCATCAACAGCAATGCACCAATGCCTTCCGATAAAAACTTGAAGGAATTGATAGATGTGAGTTTAAAGGCTCTTACCAATCCCAAAGCTAAATAAAAACTTTGCGTTAAGAATATATTTTTTAAACCAATATTATACCATAAAATGAAAAGAATTCTATTTTTAGTAGCTTTATTGATGGCAATTCCTGCCTCAGCTCAGTTGCTTCGTCATAATTTCGACGAAGAAGGCGATACTTTTATTCAAGGTATTGTGCGTGGACAGTTTTGGGCTCGCCTTACCGAAACAAACCCTGGTACTACCGTACAAGGTGAACCTGCCGATAAGGTATTCGACCTTTCTGTAAGGCGTTATCGCTTAGGTTTCTTCGCCCAAGTAGAAAAGAAATGGTTGTTCTATATCCTAATGGGAAATAACAATCTCAACCAAAGTACCCTCCAAAGCTCCGATTTCCGTCTGCTTGACGTGCTCGGTCAGTATACTTTTAGCGAAAAATTGAGCATTGGGGTAGCCAAGACCACCTTTGCAGGAGCAGGGCGCTTTTCCAACACTTTCTCTAACGGCTCTATGCTCACTCTCGACCCTTCCGTTTATTATCTTAACACCCTTAATCATTTCGATGATATGGGGCGTAGGATAGGTGTTTACGCCAAAGGTCAGTTAGGAAAGATTGATTATTTTGTTTCTTTGCAAAATTCACCTGCCCCCTCTGATAATGTTCGTACAGCTTTTAATTATAGCAAAGGGCAACCCAAAGTGCTTACTTCCTCTTACCTAAAATATGAGTTTTGGGACGATGAGAGCAACAAATTGCCTACTAGCGGAGGTAATGGCACTTATTTAGGAACTAAACATATAATGAATCTCGGTATTGGCTATGAATATCAAGCTAAAATAAGAGAAATCACAGATGGAACTAATACTTCCTATCGCGATTACTTTAATTTAGGTATCGACTTCTTTATAGATACTCCTATTTCTGAACGCAACGACGCTATTACCGCTTATTTGGGCTTTAACAGCACTCATTTTGGTAGTGATTATGTAAGAAGTGTGGGTGCTAATAGCATTTTTGGAGGAGGAACCTCTCTTAATGGGGCTGGCAATGCTACTCCCGCCATAGGTACAGGTAGTACCTTATTCTTGCAATTAGGCTATCTGCTTCCTAAATGGGAAAATTGTAATATTCGTGTACAACCCAATGCAGGCTGGCGATTTGCTAACTATAAAGCCCTTAACAGCAACGTGAATATCTATTCAGTAGGCGTGAATACTTATTTTAACGGACAAAAGAGCAAACTCTCCTTAGGCTATGAGAACCGCCCTATCTTCGATGCTACTGATAAAAAGGTAAGCACTCGCTTAGGTACTTTTGTATTGCAATACCAAATAGAGCTTTAAGAGAGAATATTGGATAGTGAAAAGTCGTTTTTCTATCATATATTCTCCCTTCTAACTATTTAATTTGCATTGTATATCACCTTCTAAACAAATAAAAGAAGGCTGTCTGTTTTATATCAGACAGCCTTCTTTATATTAGTATTAACATTAACTGCTAATCATTAATCATTAAAAAAAGTGTTTTTTACTTTCTCTACAAAGTCTAACTTTTCCCAAGTAAAAAGCTCTACTTCTATCGTTTTTGTCTTGTGATAAGGTGACGAGAACACTTTGGTTACCACCTTAGGTGTACGTCCCATATGTCCGTAAGATGCTGTTTCGCTATAGATAGGATTACGTAGTTTCAGGCGTTGTTCTATATCATACGGACGCAAAGGGAAGATTTCTTGTATCTTTTTCGCTATTTCACCATCGGTGAGGTTTACCTTAGCTGTACCATAAGTATTTACGTACACGCCCGTAGGTTCGGCTACCCCTATGGCGTAACTCACTTGCACCAATATCTCATCGGCTACTCCTGCGGCTACTAAGTTCTTAGCGATGTGTCGCATAGCATAAGCTGCACTGCGGTCTACCTTGCTCGGGTCTTTGCCGGAGAAAGCGCCTCCGCCGTGAGCCCCTTTACCGCCATACGTATCTACGATGATTTTACGACCAGTCAAGCCTGTGTCGCCGTGAGGACCTCCTATCACGAAGATACCCGTAGGGTTGATGTGGTAAATAATCTTGTCGTCAAAGAATGGTGCATATTGAGGATACTTTTTAATCACACGCGGTATGAGAATGTTCACAATGTCTTCTTTTATCTTTTGAAGCATCTTCTTTTCCGTGTCGAACTCGTCGTGTTGGGTAGAAATCACAATCGTGTTCACGCGCACCGGTTTGTTGTCATCGCTGTATTCAAGGGTTACTTGGCTTTTCGCATCGGGGCGCAAATAGGTAATCTCTTTGTTTTCACGACGTAAATCGGCTAATTCTCTCAGCAAAGCGTGCGAGAGGTCTAAGGCAAGAGGCATATAGTTTTCGGTTTCGTTTACCGCATAACCAAACATCATTCCTTGGTCGCCAGCCCCTTGTTCTTCGGGGTTACCGCGGTCTACCCCCTGATTGATATCGGGCGATTGTTCGTGAATTGCCGAAAGCACACCACACGATTTGGCTTCAAACATATAGTCGCTTTTAGTATAGCCAATTTTCTCAATCACGTTGCGCGCAATTTGCTGTACATCTATGTAGGTGTTCGATTTTACTTCCCCAGCCAATATTACCTGACCGGTAGTAACTAAAGTCTCGCACGCCACCTTCGAATGAGGGTCGAAAGCAAGAAAGTTGTCGATTAGAGCATCGCTTATTTGGTCTGCGATTTTGTCGGGGTGTCCTTCAGAAACGGACTCAGAGGTGAATAAATATCCCATTGGTAATTATGATTTAGTAGAGGACGCAATTGTAAAGAAGAATGGGGAACCGACGTGAAAAGCAAGTAAAGATTACTGTTTTAGCATTTTTCGGGGAGTACCCCAAGAGGTTGCAATCAGTACAAATTTGTCCTCTTGTTATGTTTTTCGGTGCAAAGGTATAAAATAATTATAAATGAACAATTATAAATAAATAAATTTCTCTACTGTTCATTCGCTCACACCTATTTGTCGTGCTAATTGCCTGTGTGGCTTGCACTTCACTCTGTGGCTCACACTAAAGTCCTATCACTATCCCAACACTCGGTATAAAACCACTGCTGAAAACACTTTTGTCCTTCTTGTAGAGCACATTGTAGCTCACACCTATCTGTATATACACATTACCCCCCACATTTTGCATATAACCAGCTCCCACATACAAGGCATCTTCCTCAGTATTGTATTTGTAATTGGTGCTTTTATGCTTCTGAGAGATAAAATAATGCTGATAAGAATTACTCACATATGCCACCCTACCTATGTAATAGGTTAAAGCAGGGCCTACGCCCACTAACAAACTGCGGTAGTATTCCGAGTTTTGAAAAGAACCATTCACCACAGCAGCAAGCTCCAAATCCTCAGTGATTTTGTACCCCAAGCGTGGCGATACATCAATCCCCAATCCATAAGTAGAGTAGCCAATGCCTATATTTCCGCCATAAGTCCAAGGGTTAGGACGGCTGTTTTGGTAATCAGGGTCTAAAATATTAGGACTTTGTGACCAAGCTAAGTGGCTCATAACAAGGAGTGTGATAGCTGATAAAAAGCGCTTCATATTCATATGTTTATATTTTTCGGCAAAGATAATAAATAATTGCAAATAGCCAAATCTTACCTTATCAATAAGCAATGGCGTATTTTTCTATAAGATAATACTTTTTTAGAAAAACCAATAACAGAACATAAGTGTAACTACCTTATAGCGCTCAGCCAAGGTGTACAAAGGCTTTCAGTAACATTCCTATATCTATCGTCCAAGATTCGTTCAAGCTTCCTATAAGCTTCCTATAAGCTCCATATAAAAATTTTTTTACCCAAAAAAACGCTCATAAAAAATATATTTATCACATTTTCAGTATATAAACTCTCAAAGTTCTAAAAACGCCATTTTGTCAATAAAGAGGCTATAAAACATATTTATTTTCTGTTTTGGAGTCTATTTTTAGAAAAATATTCTAAAAGAAGAATCTCTTTTTTCTTTTGTTTGTATTTCTCATTTTTTTTTAGAAAACTTTGCACTGAAAAATAAAGCGATTTATGAATTTGAAAAAATTATTAGTTTTTGTAGGTATTTTCCTTTGGGTATTACCTTCCTTAGCGCAAAATGTAACGATTAAGGGCTCGGTGAAAGACACGAAGGGTGAACCTATGATGGGCGCTTTTGTCTTTATAAAAGGCACCCAACACGGTACTTCTACTGACTTTGATGGCAACTATACTCTCAATGCCCAAGTAGGCGATGTACTCAAATATTCATTCTTGGGAATGAAATCCGTCGAAAAGAAAGTAACGGCAGGTGTAACCCAGATAGATATCGTCCTTCAAGACGATATTCAGCAATTAGAGGGTACAGTGGTAACTGGCTATGGAAGCAAAAAAATAGCCAGTCGCACGGTGGCTTCGGTAGCTACTGTAAAAGGCAAAGATTTTGCCGAAACCCCTAATGCTAATATCACCGATGCACTACAAGGTAAAGTGGCAGGTATGGTGGTAACTACCGAGTCCGGAAGACCAGGAGCAAGCTCTTCGGTACTCATTCACGGGCTCAACACGTTTATGTCAGTTTTTGATAAGACGATAGTCTCAGAACCTTTGTATATAATAGATGGTGCCCCTGTAAGTGGCGATATAATGACGATGTATAACCCTACCGATATAGAGAGCGTAACAGTACTCAAAGACGCTGCTTCTACTTCTATCTATGGAGCTCGTGCTGCCAATGGGGTGATTTTAATTACTACCAAAAGAGGTAAACGCAATGAGCGCACTCATATTACTATTAATCATCAGTTGGGCTTCTCAATGCGCACCAATGTAACTCGCAAATTCTTTGATAATATGGCGAGCCCACAAGAGTATATGGACTTTTGGGTAAAAAAAGACCCCAATGCTATTGTAGCTTTCGGTAGGCGTTCGGGCTACACCCAAACTACGGCAAGAGCTATCGCCGATAGTATCTTGGCGGCAAATCCTTATAATACACGTTGGGATAAAGTTTTCTTTCGCGATTTCGCTCCTATCTCACGCACCGATGTGTCTATTTCGGGAGGAAGTAATACTACTTCTTATTACATTTCGTTGGGCTACTTAGACCAACAGGGTATCAAGGCGCGTTCGGACTACAAACGCTATAATCTCAATACTAATTTGGACACTCAAATAACCGATTGGCTTAAAGCAGGGCTTTCAATCTCCTTAGGAACTACCACTGCCGAAGGAGTATCGAATGCTGGTAGTGAAACCGATATATTGTCGCTTCCTATTTATTCTCCCAAAGAGAGCGATGGGAAGAGAAAGAATTACATTCCTTCTTTTATTAATCGTCAAAATGGCTTTTTTCACCCTGATTATATGGCTGAAAAATACCCTTCTATTGATTATACTGAGGATATATTGCCTATAGGGTATTTATTAATAGAACCTATCAAGAACCTGACATTTAAAAGCCAAGTAGGGATACAGTATAATGTAAATGAAACTGAAAGCAAAGGGCCTCTGCCTTCTTATATAGATTATCGTTATAGTAATGATAGTAGCAAAACGGTAGCACAAACCTTTCGCTATCTCAATAAATACATACAGCGTACTTATACTAACCTATTGCAATACAAATGGAATATAAAGAACTTACACGATTTTGACTTCCTATTGGGGCAAGAATCTATCGAAACGCTGTGGCGCTCGTTCAACGCATCGTCTAAGGGGCAACCTTCTGATGCTTTATCAATGCTCAGTCACGGAACTAAAGAATATAATGTAGGAGATAGCCAATCTGAATCAGGATTTAATTCCTATTTTGCCCGTTTGGAATACTCTTATAAATACCGTTATTTTATAGACCTATCAGCACGCCGTGATGGTTCATCAGCTTTTGGTTCAAATAATCGCTATGCCAATTTCTGGGCGATAGGAGGAATGTGGAAACTCAAAGAAGAGAAGTTTTTGCAAAAGGTAAATTGGCTTACCAGCTTAGATTTGCGTTTTAGCACCGGTATTTCGGGCAACTCTTCTATTGGTGATTATCGCAATAGAACCTTGGTAGATGCTTCAAAATTATATAAACAAACCCCAGGTTATTTTATTGCGATGCTCGGTAATCCGGATATTATGTGGGAAGAACAACAGAAAACAACACTCGGCTTACATATCGGTATCGCCAAAGGTACTACTATCAATTTTGAAGTGTATGAACGCAATACCCATAAAACTCTTGCACAACGTTATATAAACTCAGCCTCTGGCTTTACTTCTATTCCGGATAATATAGGTGATATGCAAAATAGAGGTTTTGACCTTACTATTTCAACGATTGCGTATAGAAGTAAGAACAATGATTTAAGCATACGTCCTTATTTCAATATGAATTACAATGAACAGAAGGTAACCTCGCTATTCTTGAGCAAAGATAATTTTGTAAATAGACTTTTTAATAATGGATATAGGCTAAATGAACCATTACAATGGGCATTGCCAATATTTAAGGGTATCAATAAAGACGGAGATGCCGAATGGTATCAACGAAACGAAGATAACCCTATGATACAACAAAAAGACGACTCCAAAGTTACGACCCAATTCAGTGAAGACCTAATACAAACTACAGGTAAGAAAATGTTTGCACCTATCAATGGTGGTTTTGGGCTAAGCGCTACTTATAAGAATGTATCACTCGATTTGGCATTTTCTTATGCTTTGGGCAAATGGCTCATCAATGAAGACCGATATTATACTTTAAACCAAAGCACTTTTGGAGGTAAGAATTTTAATAGAGAATTGTTTAACTATTGGAAACAAGAAGGTGATGATACAGAGTTGCCTAAGCTCAGTAGTGCTTACTATATGCGCAAAGATACCCGCTTACTCGAAAATGCCTCTTATATGCGATTGAAGAGTATAAGTTTAAGTTATGCGCTTCCCCAGGAGGTAATAGACCAAATGAGATTCTTTTCAGGGGTGCGCCTATATGCATCGGCACGTAATATTTTCACCATTACCAAATATTCAGGAGCCGACCCTGAGTTTTCTAATACATTATCAAGAGGAGGTTATCCGCCTGCTCGTCAATTTACTATAGGTGTAGAACTTAAATTCTAAAAAGGGAAAATGAAAAAAATAATATATATAGCACTTTTATCTTCTTTTTTGGTGTCGTTGCCTACGGGTTGTGCTCGTTTGGACTTAGACCCTTATAATTACGCCAGCGAGAATACCAGTTTTAAGAATAAGCGCGATGCCGAGATGTGGGTAAACGGGATGTATAACGCTTTGCGTGATTACAATCAGGGGCAACAGATGTATGCCTCAGACCTCCAAGCCGATTATCTCAACGCAGCTGCGGGAGCGATGGAAAAGTTGCCCGATATGCATCGGTGGTCTACGTTTGCTTCTTCAGAGCACGCTACTGCCTCGATATGGAAAGAACGCTTTCTTATCATTCAAGATATAAACACGGGTATTAAGGGCTTCCCTAATATACCTGAGCAATCAGAAATACAAGAACTTACAGGAGCTCTCTACTTAGGGCGAGCCTATTGCTTTACCTATTTGGTTACGCACTTTTGCAAACCTTATAACAGTAGTACAGCAACTACCGATTTAGGTTTACCTCTGCTTACAGCTCCTACGCTCAAGAACTTTCCTCCGCGCAGTAGTGTAGCCGAAACCTATGATTTTATACTCAGTGATATTCAGAAAGCCGAAACCTTATTGGCAAACCAAACAGGAGCAGCAGGAGCTGATACTTTCACCCTCGATGCTGCCAGAGCTCTCAAAGCAAGAGTCTTGCTCTATAAAAATGATTGGGCACAAGCCTACCAAGTAGCAGTAGCACTTATCAATACTAATCGCTATCCATTGGCTACCTCTGCCGATGCTTTCAAAAAAATATGGACAGAAGATGATAATGCCGAAAGTATTATCCAGTTATACGCAGCTGTCAATGCAGGAGTTTATGAAACTTCTGATAATACCAATGAGCTCTATTTAGGCGAAAGTGAAAGTTTCTTTTTCCCAGGACAGATAGACGCTAATCCTAATGTGTTGCCCACTCAAGATTTTATAGATTTATTTACTACTGACGACTGGCGAAAAGATGTTTTCTTGAAAGAAGTAACCGTAGGGTTTAGCTCTCTTTATGCTGTAAACAAGTACCCTCGAAATAGAGAATTAGAACCTATTGATAGTTATAATTTTTATTATGGGCATAAGGCTAAGCTTTTTCGCATAGCTGAAACTTACCTTATAGCAGCCGAAGCTGCCTATAAAAACAATGATGAAACTAATGCTAAAAAGTACTTAAACCTATTACGTGCTGCAAGAGGGCTCAGTGCTATTACTACCTCAGGAAGCAACCTTTTTGCCGACATACAAAACGAGCGCAATAGAGAGTTAGCTTTTGAAGATTTCCGCCTGTATGACCTTAATCGCTGGGGATTGCCTGTAAAAAGAGGTACCCCTCAGGATGTAACGGCTATCAGGAATACTCCTGCCTCTGATTATAGTGAACTCAATATTCAGGTAGGAAGTAATTACTATTACAAAATAGTATGGCCTATACCAATAGATGATATAGACTACGAACAAGGCAATTGGAAACAAAATCCTAATTGGTAATCCTATAATTAGCAAATTAGTAAATGTGGAAATTTGCTAATTTGCTAATTTTCTAATTTATAAAAATATGGAATATCACGAATTATACAAAAAACTAAAAACAGTTTTCGATACCCAGCGCGATACCGAATTACCCGAGCTGGGTATTCGTATTTTGCATAATAGCTTCTTCTCCGAAGGGGCTAAGTATTACTTGCCAGGAAGTCCGCATTTGTTTTGCCAAGAGCATAACTTATCGTTTCCTTCTCAGCTTAATGATGCGCAAGACGACCTCCATTGGGCTGACTATGATGTGGATTGTAATATTCATTTCCAGTATCATATAATACAACCTTTAGGAACTCCAAAAGCAGAAGGGGTGATTATTGTATTCCACGGACTCAACGAAAAGAAATGGGATAAATACTTACCGTGGGCTTATGGATTGGCAACACAAACAGGTAAGGCAGTAATGCTCTTCCCAATAGCCTTCCATATGAGTCGTGCCCCTGAGCGATGGAGCTCTCGCCAAGAAATGTACATTATTGCACAAAAGCGTATGAATGAGTTTCCGGATAATTCGGAAACCTCTTATGTGAATGCGGCGACTTCTACGCGTTTAGATGCCTTTCCTCAACGTCTCTTTTGGTCGGGTTTGCAAACGTATAACGACATAGTACAGCTCATCACCGACCTGAAAGCGGGCTTGCTCCCTACCATTTCACCTACGGCTACGGTAGACCTTTTTGGGTATTCCATAGGCTCTTTCCTTTCTGTAATATTGATGATGGCAAATCCCAAAGGCTATTTTACTAATTCCAAACTCTTTTGCTTCTGCGGAGGTATGACTATCGACCGTATGTTCCCCATCTCTAAATACATAATGGACGGACGTGCAGCGATAACAATGCAGAAAACCTTTGCCGAACTGCTCAGCACCAATTTCAAGAACGACGACCGCCTAAGACATTATCAAGACAGTAACCTTCATTTTGGTGAAGGTTGGTTCAAAACGATGTTGCGCTACAACTATTACCAGAAAGAACGTGAACAGCGCTTTTTGCAGTTGGAGAAGCAAATCAAAGCTTTAGTATTGGAGAAGGACGAGGTAACACCTCCTATTGAGGCACTCAACACCCTTAAAGGAGGTTACAGAAATATCAATATAGAGGTACAAATAGAAGATTTTCCTTATCCGTATACCCATATGAGTCCGTTTGCCCTCACTACCAAGAATGCCCCTCAAGTAACCGAGGCTTTTGAGAGGTTTGTAACATCGGCAGTAGCGTTTTATTTAGGTAAAAGATAAAAGGTAAAAGGTAAAAGGGAAGTACAGGAATAACGAATGATAAACAAAAGACGGTGCGAGGTCGTAGCACGACAGGCCGGTGCGAGCCACACGTGCAGGTGCGAGCCGCACGGGCAGATAATGAAAAGATGAACAAAAGATGAAGGAAAGGTGAACGAAGAGTGGGTCTACAGTGGGTCTACAGTGGCTAAAGGACGAACAAAAGACGAAGGAAAGACGAATAAATGACGAATCTATACCGAAGATAAGGTGAAGAAAGATTATAGAAATATTGGCTATTAGGAGTTGCACTTGTGATGTATTTAACCTATATAATTGTAAATAACTACTAAACACTAACGGCTGACAACTGATGATAGATACACATACACACTTATATTCAGAAGAATTTGATGCTGACCGTACCGAGATGATCGCACGAGCCAAAGCAGCTGGCGTAACCCGTTGTTTTATCCCAGCTATTGATGCGAGCTATACCCAGCGAATGTTTCAGCTGAAAAACGATTATCCTGACTACGTTTTCCTAATGAACGGTCTGCACCCTTGTAGCGTGAAAGAAAACTATCAGGAGGAACTTGCGCACATTGAGAATTTGATGCAATCGCATTTCTTTTGTGCTATTGGCGAAATAGGCATCGACCTTTATTGGGATAAAACTTTTCTCAAAGAGCAACAAGAGGCTTTCCAGTGGCAAATACAGTTGGCTAAAAAACATCAGTTGCCTATTGTTATTCACTGTCGGGAGGCTTTCGACGAAGTGTTTGAGGTTTTAGAAACTGAAAAAAGCGACGACCTTTTTGGCATTTTTCACTGCTTTACAGGCACAGAAGCGCAAGCTCAGCGCGCTATTGGTTACGGCTTACATTTAGGTATTGGCGGAGTGGTAACTTTTAAGAACGGAAAGATAGACCAGTTTTTAAAAAATATAGATTTACAGCATATCGTTTTAGAAACCGATTCACCTTATTTGGCACCAGTACCTTACCGCGGGAAACGCAACGAAAGTGCTTATATAGTGAAAGTTGTAGAGAAATTATCGAATATATATGCTTTGCCTGAAAGCGAGATCGTACGCCTTACTGACGAAAATGCTACAAATATATTTAAGATTTAATTAGGTATTATCAAATATATTTCGTTACTTTGCCTTTTGTTATCCAAAACAAAAGAATATAGAGTATCTGAAATGACCGATTATTTCAAGTCCATACGTCCGTTTAACGACAACGAAGTAGCACGTGCCTTGTCGCAAATTAAAGATAATCCTTTGATTCGAGCGATGATGGCTTATGCATTTCCTGATGAAACTCCTGAGGAGCGAGAGCGACGACTGCTTGCTTGCCAAAAGGTGTCAGATTTTCAGGAGGATATAATGTATCAAGTGGTTACTAAGGCGATTGAGAAAAGTATTTCGGAATTTACCTGTGATGGGTTTGACGGTTTAGACCCCCGCAAAGCTTATGTATTTGTTTCCAATCACCGCGATATTGTTTTAGATACTTCCTTATTAAACGTTGCCCTATACGATAATCACCTCTCGATGACGGCTTCGGCTATGGGCGACAATTTGCTCAGGAAAAAGTATTTGAAGATATTGGCGATGCTCAACAGAAATATCATTATATATAGGAGTCTGCCTCCACGAGAGGCTTTGGAGCATTCTAAATTGGTATCGGAATACATTTACCACTGTATTACAGAGGAGCACCGCAATGTGTGGATTGCACAACGTGAAGGACGTACTAAGAACGGCGACGACCGTACCCAGCAAGGAGTTTTGAAGATGCTCACCCTTAATGCTCCCGAAGATATATCACCTTTGCAGTACCTCAAAACACTCAATTTAGTACCAATGTCGATTTCTTATGAGTTTGACCCTACTGATCTGTTGAAGTTGCCTGCACTTATTGCCCAACATAACGGGGTAGAATACGTGAAATCTAAAAAAGAGGATTTTGAGAACATCATTCAAGGCTTGTTGGGACAAAAAGGACGTGTGCATATTTCGGTAGGACAACCGCTGTACGACCAGATAGACACTATAGAAGCCACACATCAGCATCTTAACAAGCAATTGCAAGCCTTAGCTGAATGTTTGGACAAAGCTATTCATCAACAGTACAGGTTGTTTCCTGCGAATTATATTGCTTATGATTTGCTGAACGACACCTCTATATATAAGGAATACTACAACGAAAAAGATTTCCGACGTTTTGAACGTCGAATGAACAACCGAAGCAATTCTGAAGACCTTTCACAAAAGAAGTTTTTAGAGATGTACGCCAATCCTGTAAAGAACAAACTTGATGGAAACCAATAATTCAAAAGTGCTCCTCATCTATACGGGGGGGACTATCGGGATGATAAAGGACTACCAAACAGGAGCCTTGCGCGCTTTCGAGTTCGATAATCTTTACAAGCGTATTCCTGAATTGTCTCATTTAGATTGCGATATTTCGGTGCACTCGTTTGAGAAAGTGATAGACTCCTCGGATATGAACCCCCAACATTGGATTGAAATTGCTGAGGTGATTGAAAGAGAGTATAATCACTACGATGGTTTTGTAGTGCTCCACGGCAGTGATACGATGAGCTACTCGGCTTCGGCTTTAAGTTTTATGCTACAAGGACTTACTAAACCTGTAATATTTACTGGTTCACAACTGCCGATAGGCGATTTGCGCACCGATGCCAAAGAGAACCTCATTACCTCTATACAGCTGGCAGCGTTGAAAGAGAATGGCGAGCCGGTGATACAAGAAGTAGGACTCTATTTTGAGTACAAGCTCTACCGAGGCAACCGTACTACCAAAATAAACGCCGAGCACTTTCAAGCTTTTGCCTCGCTGAACTACCCGCTGTTGGTAGAAAGTGGTGTACATTTAAAGGTAATGAAAGAGAACCTTTTACCCCGCAAGCAAAAGCAACACTTAGAAGTGTGGAAAGATTTTGAAACTAATGTAGCGATTATCAAGATGTTCCCAGGCATTACTGCACCTATACTGAATGGTATTTTCAATATCCCAAATCTGAAAGGGGTAGTGTTAGAAACCTACGGTTCAGGTAATGCTCCTACCGATGCGTGGTTTGTAGAGAGTTTGCAGAGTGCTATTAATAAAGGAATACATATAGTGAATGTTACCCAGTGTTCTGGAGGTAGTGTGATGATGGGCAAATATGAAGCGAGTGAAGCCCTCAAAAAGATGGGAGTGATAGACGGAAAAGACCTCACAACCGAGTCGGCAATCACAAAATTGATGCTTTTGCTTAAAAAAAATATTTCCCATAAACTATTCAAAATCAAGTTTGAAGAAAATATAGCTGGAGAAATTTAGCAAAAAATTAAGAAAAAACTTGTGGGATAGAAAAATAATTTGTTACTTTGGCATTCAGAAACAGCATAGAGAGAGGTGTCCGAGTGGTCGAAGGAGTACGCCTGGAAAGTGTATATACGCCACAAGCGTATCGAGGGTTCGAATCCCTTCCTCTCTGCTTCTTTCTAAAAAAAACAGAATAATTATTAAACATTAAATTATCAACTAACAATTTAAAAAGATTAAACAAATGAAAAAAATGTCATCTAAGCTACTTCTAGTAGCAATGTTAATTTTAAACGTGGCTATGGTTAGCGCTCAGGAAGCAACTGAAACGATGCAACAAAGCAAAGGCTTCCACCAAGTATTTAAAGAGCGTTTTATTGAAGGGGGTCCTATGTATATGGCTCCTATCTTGCTCTGCTTGATTATTGGTTTGGCAGTAGCTATTGAGAGAATTATTTACCTCAATATGGCGACTACCAATTCTAAAAAGCTAATCGCCGATATTGAAGAGGCATTGGATAGCAAAGGTATTGAGGCAGCTAAAGAAGTGTGCCGTAATACAAAAGGCCCTGTTGCATCTATTTTCTATCAAGGTCTTGACCGTTCATCAGAAGGTATTGATATGGTTGAAAAATCAGTAGTATCTTACGGAGGTGTACAGATGGGACAATTAGAAAAGAACGTATCTTGGATTTCGCTCTTTATTGCTATTGCACCGATGTTAGGGTTTATGGGTACGGTAATTGGTATGATTGAAGCGTTCGATAAGATTAGTTCAGCTGGTGGTTTGGACGCATCATTGATTGCTGGTGATATCAAGGTTGCCTTGCTTACTACAGTGTTTGGTTTGATTGTAGCAATGATACTACAAGTATTCTACAACTACATCATTGCTAAAATCGACGCTATCGTAAATGATATGGAAGATGCTTCTATCTCATTGATAGACCTTTTAGTAGCAAGAAAAATGAAATAATTTATTCACCCATTAAACAACTTTAAGTATGTATAAAATAGCAAAATATGGAGCTCTTGCTTTGGGCGTAATTGGGGTAGTTCTATGGATTGTTTTGTCTTTCTTTACAAACGCTGAGGATCCCAACAACGGTACTATGCAAGCTTTGTTTGTGCTGACTTATGTTCTTTTAGGTATTGCTTTGTTGGCAGTAATCGTATCAGCGGCACAAAACATTTTAGCTTCACCAAAAGCACTTAAGAAAACGCTTATCTATACGGGAGGATTTGTGGTAGTTCTTCTTTTAGCTTATATCTTCTCATCAGGAGCTGTAGAAGCTAATGCCAGTGACGAAGTGAAGAAAGCCAGCGAATCTGTAAGAAGATGGGTAAGCACAGGTTTAATCGCTTTGTACATATTGGTAGCGGTAGCCGTAGTAGCTCTTATAGCTTCCAATGTAAAAAAAGCACTAATGAAATAAGAAATTATGGCAAAACGTTCCGCACCCGAGGTAAATGCAGGTTCAATGGCTGATATTGCTTTCTTGTTGTTGATATTCTTTTTGGTAACAACAACTATTGAGAGCAACTCAGGGATTACTGTAAAGTTACCTCCTAAACCACAAGAAAATACGCCACCACCTCCACCAGTAAAAGAGAAAAACGTATTGGTAGTGGTAGTGAACAAGTACAACCAGTTGTTAATAAACAACGAAGTTAAGGAACTTAAAGACGTAAAAGAAACAGCGCTTAATTTCTTGGATAACAATGGAGATGGTTCTTGTACTTACTGTAAAGGTAAAAGAGACCCTCTATCATCAGACAACCCAGATAAAGCAGTTATTTCTTTGCGCAATGACCGTGAAACTTCATATCACACTTATATAGCTGTACAAAATGAATTGATTAAGGCATATAATGAGTTACGTGAGCGTGAACGTAGACGTTTGTTCCCTAACGAAGTACCTTACGTTCAGATAGAGGAAGAATTTAACGCAGCTCGTACTCCTAAAGACAGGAAAGATGCGTTAGAACCTAAAATCGTGAAATTACAGGAGCTATTCCCAAGAAAATTGCTTGAAACAGCACCTAAGAAACACTAAAATTAGAAGGATATGTCAAAATTTACAAAAAAGAAAAGTGGCGAAACGCCCGCTGTTTCTACGGCTTCTTTGCCAGATATCATCTTTATGCTTTTGTTCTTCTTTATGACAGTAACAGAATCTAAAGATAGTGATTTGATGGTACAAAATAAGTTGCCAGTGGCAGACCAGGTACAAAAATTGGACAAGAAAGACCCAGTTGTGTACATTTATGCAGGGAAACCACTTCCTAAGTATCAGGCTAAGTTTGGTGTAAACGCTAAAATTCAAGTGAATGATAAATTCATTGATGTTTCGGAGGTAAGCCACTATATATTGAATTATAGAGAAGGTTTACGCGATGCACTAAAAGATGTATTTATGACCGCTTTGAAAGTAGATGCTGATACCAATATGGGATTAGTGAGTGATATTCGTGAGAAATTGCAAGATGTTAATGCCTTGAAATTGACTTATATCGCTCGTGAAGGTTCTCCTTTGAATCAAAAATAAATAAGAAACATATTTCTGTGTTAAAAAGACTACCTTAAAAATTAGGGTAGTCTTTTTTTGTTATTATGAATAAAAATATTACCTTTGCATTATTAAAACAAGTTAATAGTAATTATTTATGAGAAAAATCGTTTTACTTTTTGGATTACTCCTCAGTGCAGGAGTAGCTTCAGCACAGTCTTTTGGTGCTGGTGATGTACAAATTAACGGAGGGTTAGGTGTTTCAACTCCAGGGGTTATGGTATATGGTTCAGTGGACGTTGGGATTAATGACCAAATAACCGTAGGAGGTGAGTTATTTTACCGTGGTAGAAACTACAATAGCGTAAAATACAATAATATAGGTATTTTAGCTACGAGTAATTACCACTTCAATAAACTTATAAAAAGACTTCCTTCAAACGTAGATTTGTACGGTGGTTTAAGCTTGGGATATTACAATTGGAGTAATGATTATAAATATGACAATTGGGATCCTTATTATGACTCAGGATTTGCAGTGCGTCTTCAAACAGGGGGGCGTTACTTCTTTACAGAAAACTTCGGTGTGAATGCTGAGTTGTTTGTAGAACACAACTCTTTTGCAACAGGAGGTTTTAAAGCAGGTGTTACTTATAGATTTTAATAACTTAAAAAATGAAAAAAGGGACTTCTGAGGAAGTCCCTTTTTTATTATGCTTTTTTAGCTTCTTTTAGTAAGTAGGCTCTGAATAAACGCAGTTCGTCCCAACTGTATCTTTCTTCTGTCTTTTCATAAAGACTTTTCAGGGTAGTAAGTTCTTCGTTTTCTTTGAAAATTGTATTCAGTTCATTGATAGTTTTCTCAGGGAGTACCTCAGTAATAGCAATTTTGTCTTGTTCTATGCATTTGGCTATGTGAGAATAGATAGTAGCCTGTGATAGCGTACGCTCTTTGGCTATTTCGGCTACTGTTTTGCCTTCTTTCCAAAGCTGAAGTGTAATATCATAAGTAGAGCGTTTTTCCTTCTTGGGTTTATCATCTTTGGAGAGAGGATATTCGCCTATAAAGAGTTTTTCGTTCTTTAAAATATTATTAATTTTTCCGGTGAGTTCAGTATACAAAGTTTCTAATTTGGCTGAATGTATCTTTTCTTTATCAAAAGGTTGGTCGGATTGTGCTAATTGTATCATTTGTTCTAAGCGGAAGAGCTTCTTTAGCGTCTCGGAAAGGCTATTGTCTAACTCTTTTAGTTCGGTGAAAAATTGTTTGACTTTTTTCTGATTAGCTATTTTGCCTTCAACTAATAGCACTTCATACCACAATTGTTCTAAGAGCGGTGTAAAATAAGTGATACCTTTGGCTACGCGTTCGAAAATATGCTGAACATCGGTTGCATTATTGAAAAGTGTTTTGAGTTGCTTGATGAATTTTTCGGAGACGGTAACGAGTTCTTGCACTCTTACTAACTGCTGTGATGCCCAATCTTTATATAGGTTCTTATTGCCAATTTCACCTGAATAACTATTGCGGTGTAACACCCATTCTTCTAAAAGAGTATTCCATTGGAAAGTGTTTAGAATATTCTCCTGCAAAAATTCGGTTTTTCCTGTATAACAAGCGGTTTGCACTTCTTTTTCGGAGGCTTTGTTCTCGGCATAACCTATCACTTCGCCATTGTTGTTGATACCATTAGCACTTACTGAGGATAGCAATACCAAGCCGTCTAACGAGCGCAGGCGCGAAAATGCTACATAGGCTTGACCTGAGGCAAATACGCTTGCCAAATCTAAGATGGCTTTCTCGAAAGTGAGCCCTTGACTTTTGTGTATGGTAATTGCCCACGCCAAGCGCAATGGGTATTGGGTAAACGAGCCCAGGCGCTCTTCTTCTATATCTTTGGTTGTTTCATTCAGTTTATATCGCACGTTTTCCCATTCGTAGCGTTCGACGTTTATGACCCTTCCACCATCTAATTTCACAGTAATTTCACCTTCAGAAAGAGAGACTACTGTACCCATCTTTCCGTTGAAAAACAGATGTTCTCCTGAAATGTCATTTTTGATGAACATTACTCTTGCGCCTTCTTTTAGCTGAATGACTTTTTCGATAGGGTAGAGGTATTCGGGAAAATCATCAACAATATCAGCCTCGTAAGAGAATAGGGGAGAAGAGAGTTTACTCATTTCGCGTTGGTTCATTGCATCGGCTTTGGCGTTGTGAGTGGTGAGGGTGATGTAATCTTTTAGGTGTTTTTTAGGGAAATCTGGCTGTACATACTTTTCTAACTGTTTGATATCCTCAGAGGTAAGTTGGTTTTCACGCAAGTGATTTAAAATGGAGATAAACAGCTTATCGGTTTGTCGGTAAATGGTTTCGAGTTCTACATATAGCAAAGGATTTTGAGTTATGACTTCGGACTGAAAGAAATACATTCCTTTATAATAATGTTTGAGCACTTCCCATTCCTCTTGTTTTACTACGGGGGGCAACTGTAACAAATCGCCGATGAAGAGCACTTGTACGCCTCCGAAGGGTCGTTTGTCTTTTCGGATAAACTGTAACATATAGTCCATAGCATCGAGCACATCGGCACGGAGCATACTCACTTCATCTACAATTAGCAATTCCATATTGCGGATAACCTGCTGTTTATTTTTGTGCATTTGGAAGTGTTTCCGCAAAGAAAATCGGTTTTCAAAGCGCAAGAATTCATTCACAATAGGGGGATTGCTGAGTGTTGGTAAGAAAGAAGCAAAAGGGAGTTGGAACATCGAATGAATAGTTACTCCGCCAGCATTGAGAGCAGCAATACCCGTAGGGGCAACTACCACCGTATTTTTATAACAAGTATTGATGATTTTGTGTAGCAGAGTAGTTTTACCTGTTCCTGCTTTCCCTGTGAGAAAAATATTCCTATTTGTTTGATTTACAAGTGTAAGTATGTACTCTTCCATACCATTTGTTTGGTTGTTATCATTTAAAACGCAAAGATACGAAACTTATTTTAATTAGCAAATTAACAAATTAGATGTGAACTACACAGCTAAATTTTGGTAGGAAGGAGGGTAGGTTTAGCTTATAGAAAGCTTATAGGAAGCTTATACG
>NZ_KB291171.1:129707-143459 GCF_000318255.2 Capnocytophaga sp. oral taxon 380 str. F0488 | reverse complement strand
ACGATTGGTATAGAAAGGGTATATAAATAGTTGAAAGTGAATGGTTAAGAGTGAACGTTTTTTTGTAAAAAAGGTACTGAAAAGTAATTGTACAGGAGCGGATAAATAAATCTTTTTTACTTTTCTTTTGTTACTATTAATTTTTTTTGCTACTTTTGTCACATTAATAATCAACCTTTAAAAATATTCACAGCTATGATTAAAAAAATCTATCAAGTAGCCATAGGCATTGCTGTATGTCTTGGCTTTGTGGCTTGTAACTGCAATCAAGCTACTTCTAATGAGAATAAGAGTAGAAGTTCTTATCAAATTAAAGTAACTACCCCCCCTCGTCCAGCTGGGCAAACAGATGTACTAAACCTTACTACTCCTAAAATGGATACCGTGCGTGTGGGAATCATTGGTCTTGGAATGCGCGGACATAGTGCGGTAGAACGTTATATGCACGTGCCCGGAGCGAAAGTTACAGCTATCTGCGATATACGTCCTGAAATGGTAGAAAAAGCGCAACAAGTAATTGAAAAAGCAGGACATAAGCGTGTAGCCCAGTACACAGGTGATGAAAATGCTTGGAAAGCGCTATGTGAGCGCAAAGATGTAGACCTCGTGTACATAGTAACTGACTGGAAACACCACGTACCAATGGCGCTTTATGCTATGGAACACGGTAAACACGTGGCGATAGAAGTGCCCGCAGCTCTTGATATGGAACAGATTTGGGCATTGATTAATATGAGTGAGAAGAAACGCTTACACTGTATGATGCTTGAGAACTGCGTGTATGACTACTTTGAAATTACTACTCTTAATATGGCACAACAAGGACTCTTGGGTGAAGTGATTCACGGCGAAGGCTCTTATATTCATAACTTAGACGACTTTTGGACTGAGTATTGGAACAACTGGCGTTTAGACTACAATGTTAAAAATCGTGGAGATATATACCCTACGCACGGTATAGGTCCTGTATGCCAAGCGCTTAATATTCACCGAGGAGACAAGATGAACTATTTGGTTTCATTTGATACGCACGCTTTTAGAGGTAAAGAAGTCTACAAACGCGTAATGGGCAAAGAAGATCCTAACTTCCAAAACGGTGACCTTACTGTTACAATGATTAAAACTGAAAAAGGGAAAACCATACAAATACAACACGATGTGGTAACACCACGCCCATATTCACGTATGTATCAACTTACTGGAACGAATGGATTTGCGAATAAATATCCGATTGAAGGTTATCTTATTCAGCCAGAAAATATAGCAAAAGACGAAGTACCTAACCACGAAAATCTTTCAGCACACAGCTTTATGCCCGAAGAGGCTAAAAAAGCAATGATGGAAAAATACAAACCACGTATTCTTAGAGAATTGGAAACTAAAGCAAAAGAAGTGGGTGGTCACGGTGGTATGGATTTCATTATGGACTATCGTCTCATCTACTGTTTGCGCAATGGTTTGCCTTTAGATATGGACGTGTATGACCTTGCTGAATGGTGTTGCTTAGCACCTCTTTCTAAACTATCATTAGAAAACGGTAGTGCTCCTGTAGAAATACCCGATTTTACTCGCGGAGCTTGGAATAAACAAAAAGGTTACAAACACGCGTTTGCTAATTAGAATCCCCACCCCTTTCCCTCCTCCAAGGGGAGGGGGTAGGATAATATATTTTTCTAACTATTTATATTGCATTCTCCCTTCCTTGGGAGGGGGTGGGGGAGGATTATAGAACTTATGTCAAACGTATTACGTCTTCCTGCGGAACAACTATATGCAAAAGAATTAGAGGCTCTAAAAGAAGAGGATAAAAAACAAGAAAAGCCCATAGGCTGGCAATTGTCGCCTAAAGCAGTGTTGAAATTTGTAACTGGAGGTACTGCCAGCGGGGTAGAGATTACCCCTAAGTACATCGGTCATAACCGCTTGGTGGAGATAGCTATAGCTACACTCCTTACCGACCGCTCTCTGTTGCTCATAGGTGAGCCAGGAACCGCCAAATCGTGGCTTTCCGAGAACCTTACAGCAGCTATTTGTGGCGATTCGGGCAAAGTGATTCAAGGTACTGCGGGCACTAGCGAAGAACACATTCGCTATTCGTGGAACTACGCAATGCTCTTGGCTAACGGGCCATCGCACGAAGCCTTACTTAAATCACCTATTTACCGTGCGATGGAAACGGGGACTGTCGCTCGTTTTGAGGAGATTTCGCGTTGCGCCTCCGAAGTGCAAGACGCGCTGATTTCTATTCTATCGGAGAAGAATATTGCCATTCCAGAACTCAGTGAAGAATTACCTGCTCAGCGTGGTTTCTCTATTATTGCCACAGCTAATACTCGCGATCGTGGTGTAAACGAGATGTCCTCAGCACTCAAGAGACGTTTCAACATCATCGTGCTACCTGCTCCTGCTACTTTAGAAACTGAAGTGTCTATCGTAACCAAGCGCGTAGCCGAGATTTCTAACAACTACAAACTGAAAGCTGCCTTGCCAAGCAATGAAGCTATAGAGAAGATTGTAACTATTTTCCGCGAATTGCGCAAAGGAGCTACTTTAGACGAAAAACAGAAACTCAAATCTCCTAGCGGAGTTATTTCTACTGCAGAAGCTATTTCGCTTATCACCAATAGTATGGCATTAGCAGGCAGTTTTGGCAACGGCACTGTTACCGATGAAGATTTAGCATCAGGATTGCAAGGAGCTGTAGTAAAAGACGAAGACAAAGATAAAATGGTGTGGAAGGAATACCTCGAAAATGTAATGAAGAAACGCGGAGCATTGTGGCGTGAACTTTATAACCAATGTTCAGCAATGAACAATTGATAATTATCACATTGGCAAATTGACAAAATTGCACATTTCCACATAGTAATAAATAAGTGAATTGTATTCAGGGTGCGCTTGAATCCACTGATGCAAGATAGGTATAAAGGTGGCGATAATCTCTTTATCGCCACTTTCTAATATATGTTTGCTATAAGCGATATAGATTTGCTCTGCCAAAGGCATTATAAGTATACCTTGGTATGACTTAGGTGCAAAATCCTCAGCGCGCAGAAACGGCATCACGTCAGTAATTACTTCCAAATATTCCTCACGATCTTTATACGCTTTGTGCAACTGCTCAGCTAGGGCAGAAAACGCTTTTGAAGGCATCGTGAAATACATACCTTTCAAATTCTCGTACAGCACATCAATAAGTTCCATTTTTCCTGTTTTGCGCAACTGTGCGAAGAACTTCACGTATTGCCAAAGTAGTTGGTCGGTGATGAGCACTTCTTCAATGCTAAAACGTAGGTCTTTGAGTGCTTGCACATATTGCAGAAAAGTGTCTAAGTCGTTTTCGACTACTGCCCTCTTGCAAAAATCGTAATACACCCAGCCCAACGAATATTTGTTGATACTGCTATCGTTTTCCTTAAATTCCTCAAGAGCGATGCGCAACGCCTCGTCCAAGTCACCTGCTTTGCGCAAAGCCGTTACCTCACTTATCATCATTTCTTTACAACTCTAAAAAGGGTGATTTTCTCATTGCCCGAAGCAACCATAGTTTGCTCATCTACAAAGAGTAGCGCGTGATAGACTTTATCTGAAAGTTGTTGCCAACTTCTACCTTGGTCGTTAGAGAAGAAAAGACCATTAGGCGAAGTTGCCACCAAAGCATTTCCTTCACTATTAGGAATGTATTGCACACAACTTGCATAGCCAATAGCCTTGTCGGTCACGATAGGCTGCCAAGTTTTACCCCCATCAAAAGTGAGTGCGCCAGAGCCTTTGCGCTCTGTAGGTTGTTCATAATCACCGCCGAGAACGATGCCCTGCTGGTCGTTGTAGAAAGCTATGGTGAAAGCTCCTTGAGTAGGCGAACCTTGGGCGAGAGGTAGGGTAGCGAGGTCTTGCCATTTATAGCCCTTGTTGTCCGAGAACAACACCCTGCTCTTACTGCCGCCTGTTACCACCCATAGTTTGTTGCCATAGTGCGCCAAAGCCGAGTTGCTAGCGGCGAATACACTTTCACCCTCTTCGAGTTTGGGTGATTGTGACCACGAGAGTTTCGTCCATTGTTGTCCGCCATTGTGCGTTGTTACTACCGATAGGCGATTGTCGATAGGGTCGCCAATAGCGATGCCAAATTGGTCGTCCATAAAGCGCAATACATCGTAGAATATATCGGGGTGTTCCTCGCGATACACTTCTTCCATACCACTTTGTTCTGCTTTGTAGAGCAATGCAGGGTTGCCGATAGAGAGCATAAAAAAGTTCTGAGTCGTTGCTGCCACCGCGCGGAAATCCGAAATCACCCCGTGATTCTTCAAGTTAGAAGTCGCAATGGTTTGGTTTTGCGTGTTGATAAAACCAAAGGTAGCATCGGAGCCTGCAAAAGCCACGTTTTTCTCTAAGAGCACCATTGCTCGCACGCTTATCTTCTCCAACGGAAAAGACTTTACCTCCATCAATTCAATAGTAGTGTCCTTATAAGGATTAGAGTGCTTACACGCCCCAAGGCAAAGCAATATAAAAATAATAGCAATATGTTTCATATCTCAGTGATAAACAAAGGCAAAGATAATGTTTTTGCTTGGAATAACAAAGAAAGAATATATTTTTTCTCGACACTGACACAATTTATCAGAGTAGCGCCTTACCTTTGCACTGTGAAACTAAAAAGACAATCATTACTAAAACTTTTTTGAACAATTCTAAGACGTATTTTAGAGAAGATTAGAGAATCTTTATCACTTCTCCTAAGTCCAAATACACTAAATATTTTCCTTTTACTTGCCAGCCTATGGCTGTTAGGTTTTGTTGGTAATGCTGTAGTTGGGTGCGGTATTGGTCGTTGGGTTGTCCGGTTTTGTAATCTATGATATAGACTTCGCGACTGCTTAGGTTGTAGGCGAGTCTATCGGGGCGGAAATAGTTGCCGTTAGCGTCTATAAATTCACGTTCGGTAAAATATTCGTAGTCCTTGCTAAAGAAGGGTGCTAAAATATTGTTGTTGAGCAAACGTACCATTTGTGGTTGCAATAGCTCGTATTGTTCGGCAGTGAGTGTGCCCTCTTGTAGTGTATCGTTGAGCACAGTATCAAGGTCGGTGGCATAAGTGATTTTCGAGAATAACTCGTGAATGAGGTTGCCGCGCTCCAAGGCTTCTTGTTGGTGAGTGTCCCATAGCAGGGAAGCCCCTGTCGCAATCTTGTAGTTCGGATGCTGCCAACCTTTTTGGAAAGGAATAGGTGATTCTTCTGTAGTTTCTTTCTCTTTTTTCTTAGGAAATACAGCACTTCCAAAGGTATATTCCACTACATCGCTATTCCACTGTCCGTTTTCTTCTAAAAACTCTTTAAAGAGTGTGCCATAAGTCTCGGCACTGCTTTTGGAGAGTGAGGTGATTACATAGAGAAATGATTCGGGACGCGTCATTGCTACATATAGCACATTTAGCTGGTCGAGGAGGTTTTGTTCGTGTAATTGTGTCATCAGCTCTTCGGCTTGAGGGTCGTAGTTCACTAAACTTTTATTGCTGTTTACCAGCAGATAGTCAAAGCCGTTAAACTGTTCGCGGTCTACGAGAAACCAAAGTTTTTCAGTGTGAGTATCGATGAGTTTGCTATCGGCGAAAGCGTAGATAATCACGGGGGCAGAAAGTCCTTTGCTCTTGTGAACCGTCATTACAGTAATAGCATTCAACCCTTCGGGTGAACTGATACTCAGTTTTTCTTGCTGGTCGTCCCAAAACTCCAGAAAATCGGCTAAGCCTCCTTTGCGCGCGTTCTTAAAATCGAATACAATATCCATAAAGTGAGTGAGATAAGCATCAGAAGGGCGAGCGAGGTCAAAGCAATTTACCGCCAAAGCTACTCCTTCGTATAAAGAATATTGGTTGAACAGCTCTATAGAGAAGTGAAAATCGGCAAGGAAAGTATTTACGGGTTTCTCTACATATTTGCTGAGGAAGAGGTGAGGGTCTTTAGTTTCTTTAAAACGAAGATAATCAAAGAGCAATTGCAGTTTGAGTTCTTCACTTTCAGGGTGATAAAGCAGGCGTAATAGGGTGACGAGAAACTGTACCGATGCGACGTTTTTCAGCAATAGTGAATCAGGTGAAATCACATTTCTCTGCTGTTCTGAAAGGAAAGAGGCTACAGCAGCTCCTTCGCGGTTGGTGCGCACCAATATAGTAATATCCTTATCGGCTGCCCCTGATCGGTTAGCGTGTTCTATTTTCTCTAAAATAGCTTCACAATAACTCCGTTCGCGCGGTGAAAGTGCTACAACATTGCTATTGTCTTCTTCTGTAGGCACTTCTTCTTCTCCGACTTCTATAAACGAAAGATTGAAATAGCCTTCAGGTAGGGATTGGTCTTTTTTGTTTTTGGGATATTCCTGTGTAGAGTTTTTGTAAAGTTCTTTGTAGGTCTCACTTTGGAAAAGCTCTCCAGCAAACTTAAAAAAATGGTTGTTAAAATCGATAATGGCTTCTAAACTGCGAAAGTTTTCATTGAGGTCTTTTACTTCTCCTTTGATGCGGAAAGGGTTTACTTCATTGTTATACAGACTCATAAACTGTTCCGCTTTTCCTCCTCGCCAACGATAAATCGATTGTTTGGCATCGCCTACAAGTAATACCGACCCGCACTTATTGTTCACTTCACTTTGCACTGCATTGAGGATAAGCGGTATAAAGTTCTGCCATTGCAGTACTGAGGTGTCTTGAAACTCATCGATAAAATAGTGGCGGAATTTCTCACCTATACGTTCGTAGATAAAAGGTGCAGGCTGGTTGCTAAGCTCTGAGGAAATCACTCCGTTGAACTCCCATATAGGCAAGATGTTTTCTTCTTCTTTAATGGTCTCTATTTCTTTTTGTATGCGGTTGAGTAAAGCCAAAGGCACAACATATCTCAGCGCGTTGTTCGCAAAGGCAAGAGCACCAAAAGCCTTTTTGATTGCCAAAAACAAGTTGGCAATCATCTCTTGCAAACTGTCTATCAGGGCAGTATCGTATTTCTTACCTGCTGAACCAGAATAAAGAGGTTCGCCTTCTAATAGATTGTTTTGCCAACCACTGCCCCACGAAGGCTCCTTAGAGTTGTCGGCAGTGAGGTTATCGAAGAATTTGTATAAATGTCCTCCATTAAAAGCGTCTTTATCCAAACCGTGCTCACACATCAGTTGCATAAAGTCTTGGGCAGAAGTTTTAATGCTTTTCAGGGCATTGTTGCGTTGTTTGAGTAAGGTATTTTTAAGGGTTAGAAAATCGGGTATCTCCTTGTCTTTCAGTGATTGTAATTGCTCGTAATGGTTCTCATTGGTAAGCATTTCGGCTACGCCTAATAATTCTTTAGTAGTATCCCAACTCTTGTCGTCATCTATCTTTTCATTGGCAAAATCGATGAGCAATTGGGTAAGCTCGGGGTCGTTTCCTGCCTGATTCATCAAATTATCAACTGCTCGCTCTAGTAAAGCCTTGCTGTCCAACTGTACTTCAAAGAAAGGATTGAGATGCAAATCCTGTGAAAAGTGGCGTATCAGTTGGTGATTGAACCCATCGATAGTACTGATATTAAAAGCCGCGTAGTTGTGCAGTATATGCTCTAAAGCCTTAGCCGAACGCGTTCTCAATTCTTCGTCGGGGAGATTCAATTCCTTTGCTAATTCACTAAACATAGCGTGAGGTTGGGTGAGCATTCTGTCCTCACTGAATACCCCTAATAACTCTATGATGCGGTTCTTCATTTCAAAAACCGCCTTATTGGTAAAGGTAATAGCGAGTAACTGCCTAAACAAATCGGGTTGCTTACTGCCGAGAATAATTCTCAGATAAGCTTTCACCAGACTGTAGGTCTTTCCAGACCCTGCCGAAGCGTTGTATATAGTATAATTTGCTGAAGGTGTATTCATTTTTTACCTCTTACCTTAAAATTGCGCTGCAGGAGCGGTATCGTTGTTGAGCTTCTTGTCTACCGAATTGTTCTTTCCTTTGGAGAAATCGTAGCTAACCCCTAATACAAACATATTGCGGTTGTTTTCTATGTAGGTATAGCTATGCTGGTTTACCAAACCTTCGTAACTGCTCTTCATCTTGTATTCCGAAGGCATTCCTAACCAAAACACACCACCTTTAAGTGTCCAACTACCTAACTGATATTCTATAAAAATATCATTGTTATTTTCATAAGTGCTCATAGTGTTGCCGTCTATGTAATAAATAGGAAAGTTGAAACTGTAATCTACCCTCAAATCTTTATAGCTAAAAGTAAGTGATAGGTTGTTGTCGATATAATCATTGCGAGCGCGTAGTCCAGCATCAGTAACCAAAGTCTCACGTGTAGGGGCTATATTAGCTGAAAATACAAATAAATCATTCCTTAATGGTTTAAAAGTACCATCTAATGAAAAACCAAACTCCTCGTGATATTTACTGTTTTCATAAGTGCTGAGTATTCCATTGCGTACGGGGTCTTTGATATAAATATCAGTAATTACTCGTTGGGTGTTTTTGTAGAAGGGTTGAAGGTTAAAATCGGTGTACTCATTGTTGAAAGTATAAGAGAGTCCAGTCCAAAATATATGTTGTGATTTTAGGTAAGGATTTCCTGTCTCCAAGATGTTCGGCGCTTGTTGTGCTATATTGCTACTGAGTTCTGCACTACGCGGGCTGCGGGGTACATAGTAACTTGTGAGGCGCAAACTCTGGTTATTAGCGAGTTCATAACCCAACACTACCTTCGGCGTAAACACCCATTCGGTAAAAGTGTTTTCGGCACTACGGTTGTGGGTGTGGGTAAGCCCAGCACTGGCTCTGTACATAAAATTAGCCTTTTTGCCTACAAACTCGGTGTACAAATACTGATTGGTATAGGTAACATCGTAAGCCGAAGTACCTGCCAAGTTACGTAAGTCGTTGTCGATAAAAGTACTACTAATGCGGTAGCCCGAATTGAGTTTGCCTATAGTAAACTGATGAGTATGTGCTACTTCACCTACCCAACCGCGTTGTTTTACTTTCAAATCCATATCATCGTCGTACACATTCTGCTGGGTTGCGGTCTCCCATTCCTTTGAGAGGTTTTCTTTGGTAGTGTTGTAATAACTCCCTACGACGTTCACGCTCAATTCATCACGTTTGCCTAATTTTTTAGAGAAGTATAGGTCTACTTTGGGGCGCAACCAGTGGTCGTGATTTTTACCTGATAAAGTGTGATGGCTAACTGTTGTTTCTTGTGTAAATAGGTTTATGCCATTGCTATGTGCAGAGCGATTCAAAAGCTCCATTCCTGCTTTAACTTGAAAATTGTAGTTTTGTGGTACTACTGCGCTATAACGCACCGAAGCGTTGTGCACATTATAGCTAAACCCTGATTTTGACTCTTGGTCGTTTGCATAACGCACACCCGATAGTTCGTAATCGGAGTGTTTTTCATAGTATCTATCGTTGTAATTGCGAAACTCCAATTTGTATTCCACTCCCAACGTATGTTTGCCTTTGGTGTAGTTACCATAAGCCGAAGCATCTACAAAACCCGTAGTAAGTGCCGAAAGCCCATCCACCCCTACCGAATACCCCTCTTCAGCCGAACGAGTGATGATGTCCACCACTGTGTCAGCCCTATTGCTCCAGCGCGCAGGCGGAATATCGTAATAGTCTATGCGTGCTACGTTTTGAGGAGCGATACCGCGTATTTGCAAGTCGGTTGCCTCTACACCGTTCACTAATACCAAGAGCGTACCCCTTTTAAGGGTAGCAATCTGGTTGGTTACAGGATTGAGGTGCAGGTTAGGCAAACTGCGTAAGAGGTCTTTGGCATAGCGTGCTTGTTCCACAGCTTTCTTTTCAAAGGTAAAACTCGCCTTATCGGTATACTGTGTTTTGCGCTGTGCTTTTACAATTATCTCATTGAGCACAATCGTATCCAAAGGTGTTTCAGGCATTACTTCTTGCGCTGTAGTGGTCATAAAATAAACTAATAGTAAGCTGGTTAAAAGGAGTTTCATAGTGTTAATCTTTCTAATTTTGTAGGGTCATTTCTATTATCCCAAAAAGAAAGTATTTCAATTCTGTCGGTTATGCGGTAAATAATAGAGAAGTTTTTAAGAACTAATAGACTCCTTATCTTGAAATATGGAGTGCTCAAATAATGCTCTTGTCCAATAAAGGGATTATATATAAGCAAATCCTCACTTTTCTCCACTTCATTCATAATTTTTATAGAATAAGAGTTTGATTTATTATGGTTTGTCCAATAAGACAAAATATCATAATACTGCATTTCTGCTTCTAGTGTCCATTCTAATTCCCACATACTATTTCACGTGCTTTTTTTCTAACTTCAGTATAAGGTTTTAACAATCCATTATTAGCTTGTTCAATACCTCTTTCTATGGAAGTTAATTGTGCTTCAGTGAAATGTGTTTCACTCCTTTCAAAATAGATTTGTTGTTCCTTGAGCCATTCTTCCACTAAAAGTTGCTCTTCTGTGTTTAAAGGTTGTACTAATATATTCATAGTTTTTTAGGTATATTGTTAAGGATAATTAGTTGTATAGCTCCTTTTATCCTGCAAACTCGTCTAACATATCCAAAGATGGTACAAAGAAAAGTGTTCCTGTTTCGGCAGTGCTGAAATCTAATAGACGGTCGTAATTGCCAGCGGGATTGCCTATAAACATATTGGTAAGCATCTTTTCTACCGTGCTAAACGTATTGGCATAGCAGATGAAGTAAGTGCCCATTTGGTGACTTACGGGGTCGTGGAAAGGCATATTGTCTCTCACTACTTTTAAATCATCACCTACATTGGCAAGTGCCGAGTGCGCGTTCGATGGCTTCGTATCCTCGTCCATTTCTATGTCCATTTCTTTGCTACGCCCTATTACTTTTTCTTGTTCGCTAACGGGGAGCGCACGCCAAGCGTTCATATCGTGCACGTATTTTTGTACGAATAGATAACTTCCTCCTTGATAATCGGGGTCTTCATCACCCACTACGGCAAACTGTTCGCGTTCTGCGCCACGCGGATTTTCGGTACCGTCTACAAAACCAATGATAGCGCGTCCGTCCCAATATCTAAAACCTTGTACGTTTACAATACCATTGGCGATGGGTTGCATTACCTCGCTAATGGCAGCTGCCATATCGTAAGCCAAGCTGGGGTTGTGCGCGCGGATATGAAAGTGTAAGTCGCCTTCGGTGGATACAGCCGTGTGTTTACTACCTCTGATGGGCTCAAAATCTTTGAGTTCTTTGGGGAGCGGTTTGGGTAACCCTAAAGTAAGCCACGCCCTATGGCTAATGCCTATGGTTACACTAGCGCGACCTTCAGGAAAGCGGTCGGCTACCGAGTTGTTGAGGTTTCCTACCAAACCACATACTTTTGCAAAAGTATTATTAAGTAATGTCTTGTCTATATCTTTTTTAAATACCCATACCAAAAATATGGTATTGTTATTAGGCAAGTCTGTTACATTCTGATAATTCATTATATTAAGTATTTTTAATTTTTTAGGGATATTTCACGCGCTCTTTTCTTAACTTCAGTATAAGGTCTCAACAATCCGTTATTAGCTTGCTCAATACCTCTTTCTGTGGAAGCTAATTGCCCTTTTGTGAAATAAGTTTTTCTTCTGTTAAAAGAAATCTGTTTTTCCTTGCTCCATTCTTTTACTAATAATTGCTCTTCGGTATGTAAAGGTTGTGTACTATGATGTTCATAGTTCATTCATTTTATAACTTCCTAAATTCACTGATGTTCTACCGAATAATCGTTTGAGTTCTATCAGGCCCCACCGATACTACTTTGATGGGCACTTCGAGTTCTTTCTCTAAGAAACTGATATAATCTAAAAGTTCTTTGGGAAGTTGCTGGTAATTGGTGAGTTTGGTAAGGTCTTGTTGCCAGCCTTTGAGTTCCGTATATATAGGCGTTACGTTCTGTTCCTCTATATTGTAAGGCAAGTGCTTGATTTCTTTTCCTTTATAAAGATATGACGTACATACTTTTAAAGTCTCAAAACCGCTGAGTACATCGGCTTTCATCATTGTCAGTTCGGTAACTCCGTTTACTTGTACAGCATATTTAAGAGCTACCAAATCAAGCCAACCACAACGGCGACGCCTACCGGTAGTGGCTCCAAATTCGCGACCTACTTGGGTCATTGTTTCGCCTACTTCGTCGAACAGTTCGGTAGGGAAAGGCCCACTGCCCACACGGGTAGTATAAGCCTTAAAGATACCTATTACCTCACCAATACTGCGAGGCGCTACACCTAAGCCCGTACAAGCTCCAGCAGCCGTTGTGTTCGATGAGGTTACAAACGGATAGGTACCAAAATCAATGTCCAACATAGAACCTTGTGCTCCTTCGGCAAGTATTTTTTTACCCTTTCTGAGGGCTTGGTATAGGTATTCTTCACTGTCGATAAGCTGAAACTCTTTCAGCACTTTTATCGCTTCAAAAAACTCGGCTTCCAACTCTTGTAGGTTATACTGAATATCTACCTTGTAGTTAGCGAGCATTTCTTCGTGTTTATCGGTGAGGTTACGGTAACGCTCGTTAAAGTCACTGAGCTCTATATCGCCCACGCGCAAGCCGTTACGACCTGTCTTATCCATATAGGTAGGGCCTATACCTTTAAGAGTAGAACCTATTTTAGCTTTACCTTTGGAAGCTTCCGAAGCAGCATCTAAGAGGCGGTGGGTAGGCAAGATAAGGTGTGCTTTGCGCGAGATAAGCAAATTCTGTTTCAGGTTTACCTCGTAAGGAGCGAGCGCCTCTATTTCTTTTTTGAAAATGATAGGGTCTATCACCACCCCATTGCCTATAATATTTACAGCACCTTTGTGGAAGATTCCCGACGGAATAGTGTGTAACACGTGTTTAATACCGTTAAATTCAAGAGTATGTCCTGCGTTAGGGCCTCCTTGAAAGCGTGCGATAATGTCATAGTTTTGCGTAAGGACATCTACTATTTTCCCTTTTCCTTCGTCTCCCCACTGAAGACCTAATAATAAATCTACTGCCATTTTTGTTTCTTTTATTTAGTTGCTCTCTCTTCTTTTGGGGCATCTGCTTTCCGTGTACCGTAAAAATAAAGAGAGTGATTGCTAATATTAATGTTAAAAACCTCTTCTATGGTTTTCTGTATTGCTTGAATACGAGGGTCGCAAAACTCCACAATCTCACCCGTATCGGTAAGGATTACGTGGTCGTGCTGACGGTCAAAATACGATTTCTCGTAATACGCTTGGTTTTGTCCAAACTGATGTTTGCGCACCAAACCACATTCCAGCAAGAGCTCAATCGTGTTGTAGAGGGTCGCTCTACTCACCCGATACTTTTTCTTTTTCATATTTTCATAGAGGGTCTCTATGTCAAAATGGTCGTTGTATTCGTAAATCTCCTTCACAATCGCATAGCGTTCAGGGGTCTTACGGTGTCCGTTGTCTTCCAAATATTTGGTAAGCACCTTTTTTACAATCTCCAAGTTCTCTTCGGAGGTGTTTTTTTTATCTTTCTCAGCTATATTTTTCATATATTAAATATGTTTTTCAATAAAGGGCAAAAGTACTATTTATTTTTCAGAAAACAAAACACTACTATTATTTTTCAAAGCAAACACACCTCAGCCTCGCTACATTCGCCCTTTTAGCATTGCATCAACTCCCCCTTTAAAGGTAGCCAGCGACAGCTAGGTATGTGTAAAGGGAGAGGTTTGTCGCCTTTTCCAGCTTGTCCCCCTTCGGGGGTTCGGG
>NZ_KB291171.1:109869-129687 GCF_000318255.2 Capnocytophaga sp. oral taxon 380 str. F0488 | reverse complement strand
TCCCCCTTCGGGGGTTCGGGGGCTTACCGAATAAGTGCCTCGCTATATTCCCTTTTCCGTCATATTCCCCCTAGTGCCTATGGCCTAAGGCCTATCCCCTCTTCCTCTTTCTTTCGCCTCGAAACCCCTTTTTTAACATTTTTAACCTTGTTGTATTATATTATGAATCAATTATTCCCCTCTCTTAACTCCTCATTTTTAACTATTTACACCCCCTTTCTATACCAATCGTCCAAGATTCGTGTATAAGCTTCCTATAAGCTCTCTATAAGCTAACTCCGCTTCCTATAAGCTCTCTATAAGCTAACCATACACATTCCCCTCTCTTAACTCCTCATTTTTAACTATTTACACCCCCTTTCTATACCAATCGTCCAAGATTCGTATAATCCTTTTCTATACCAATCGTCCAAGATTCTGCTTCCTATAAGCTCTCTATAAGCTAACCATACACATTCCCCTCTCTTAACTCCTCATTTTTAACTATTTACACCCCCTTTCTATACCAATCGTCCAAGATTCGTATAATTTCCTATAAGCTCTCTATAAGCTAACCCCCCCCTCCTCATAGCCTTTTTTCATCAAAATCTCTCTCAACTCTCTTCCGAACTCCTTCGTTTTATTTCGCTCTCTCTAACCTATCCGATTTGTCCGACAAGTCTTACCTGTCAATAAACGATTTTTATCACTACTCATTTCCTCATTTTCTAATTTTCTAATTCTCTCATTTTCTCATTTTCTAATTTCTGGTATTATTGGCATTATTGGTATTAAAAAATTATTTCCTACCTTTGCAGTCTAAATTCATTGAACAACATATATGAAACTTCAAAACATCATCATTACCATAGCCTCGCTATTCACATTGCAAAGCTGTATCAAAAGCGAAGCCCCAAATGCCGAAGCCGATATCCTAACCTGTGAGGTTGACGGCAATCTGCTCATTCGTGAGCCCATAATCCAAAACACTGAGGTAAAACTCTATGTAACCGATTTAGATAAAGTAAAAAACCTCGCCCCTCGCTTCACTCTTACACAAGGGGCAACTATCAGTCCTACCAGTGGTACAGCACGCAATTTTTCTACCCCTCAAACTTATGTGGTAACCTCTGAGGACGGTAATTGGCAGAAAACTTATAAAGTGAGTTGTCTTACTAACGAAATTATCGCTCACTATCACTTCGAAAACGCTCGTATTACTGATGGCTACTACACTTTTTACGATACCTCAGTAAGCGGACAAGAAATCGCTTGGAGTAGCGGAAATGCAGGGTTTAAATTTACCAACAGTAGTGCTAAACCCGATGAGTTCCCTACAAGTCAGAGTGAGAGTGGATACAGCGGGAAATGCGTGAAACTCGTAACACAAAGCACAGGGGTTTTAGGAAAAACTTTTGGTGCTCCTATCGCAGCTGGTAATCTCTTCACAGGAAGTTTTGAAATAGATTTGTTCACCCCTGCAAAATCTACTCATTTTGGGATTCCTTTCAAAAGAAAACCTACTAATCTTTCAGGCTACTACAAATACAAAGCAGGTGAAAAACTTACCGATAAAAACGGCAATGTAATACCTAACCAAAAAGACAAATGTGATATTTATGCAGTGTTCTACGAGGTAACTTCTCAAGTACCTCATTTAGATGGTACTAACATTAAAACACACAACAATATAGTGTTAATGGCGCAACTAACCGACAAGAGAGAAACCGATAATTGGGTACAGTTCTCTATTCCTTTTAAAACAATAAAAGGTCGCTCTATCGATACTAAAAAACTAAAAGAAGGAAAGTATAGCCTCGCTATAGTACTTAGTTCCAGTGAAAAAGGCGCTGATTTTACAGCAGCCGTAGGTAGTACTCTTTATGTAGATGAAATGCAATTGTCTTATGAATAATGAAGTTATGAAAAAGAATATCGTTATTGTATGCTTAATGCTATTGAGCTATTTTTCATACGCGCAAAACGAACGTACTGAAACGCTTGTACAATCAGAAGCTAAAGGTTGGGAATACGAACTAAAAGCTGGCGTAAATATAGGAGGTGCAAGCCCAATACCACTCCCTAAAGAAATACGGAAGATAAAGGAATATAGTCCAAAGTTTAATGGCTCATTTGAAGGAACTGTAACCAAATGGCTTACTCCTAAATGGGGTATCTCAGCTAGCTTACGATTGGAAGAAAAGGGTATGGAAACCGATGCAAATGTAAAGAACTACGGAATGGAAATTATAGAACAAGGTAACCACGTAGCGGGCTATTGGACGGGTGATGTACATACTACCTACAAAAGTTCATTCGTTACCTTGCCTATATCACTGAACTATCACCTTGCTAATCGTTGGAAATTGCGTTTAGGTACATTCGTTTCTTACCGTATGGACGGCAATTTCTCAGGCTATGTAACCGAAGGTTATTTACGAGAAGGTAGTCCTATCGGTGAGAAAGTGAGTTTCACTAACGGACAGATAGCCTCTTATGATTTTAGCAATCATCTCCGCCATTGGCATTGGGGCACACTGATAGGAGGCTCTTGGCAAGCGTTCAAGCATTTCAATATCAATGCTGAACTCACTTACGGAATAAATAATATCTTTAAAAAGGACTTTAAAACAATTACTTTTGATATGTATCCCATCTATATGAATATAGGTTTTGGGTATCACTTTTAAGCACTTTATAATATCTTAATCCTTAAAAGAAATATATGACAAAGTTATTTGTAAAAAATATGGTCTGCCATCGTTGTATAATAGTACTCGATGAACAGTTAAAAGCATTAGGCTTAACACCACAAAGCATCAATTTGGGTGAAATTACTTTTACACAGGAACTTTCTTCTGATGAGATACAAGCTATCAAACAAGCTCTCTTACCCTTAGGATTTGAGGTGATGAACGATAAGAAAAGTGTTCTTGTTGAAAAAATTAAATCTATCATTATCAATTTGATACATAACCAAGACAACAAACTATCGTTTAACCTTTCTGAAATACTCAGCAGTGAATTAGGTCGAGATTACGGGGCTTTATCGCGTTTGTTTTCTGAGGTAGAAGGCAGAACTATTGAAAAATTCTTTATTGCTCAAAAGATTGAGAGAGTAAAGGAACTCTTAGTATATGACGAACTGACGCTTAGTGAAATAGCTTATCAACTCAACTATTCAAGCGTAGCGCACTTAAGCAATCAGTTTAAAAAAGTTACAGGACTCACCCCTAGCTTTTTCAAGCAGATAAAAGATAACAAACGTAAGTCTTTAGATGAGGTTTAAAATCTTACAAATTAAATACAAAATTGTGTAATATCCAAGTAGATGTTTTGCTGTATCTTTGCAGCGTAAAACAAATAACTTTTTAACATTTACAATTTATGGAATACAATATAGAAGGTATGGGGTGCACAGGTTGCGCTAATACCGTACAAAAAAAGCTCTCTGAAGTAGCAGGCGTAACAGCTGTTACCGTAGATTTCGCTACTAAAAAAGCTACTGTCGAAACCGATAGAGAAATCCCTTTTGAAGCTCTTGAAAAAGCCTTAGAGGGTACTCATTATAGCATTCATCAGGCTTCAAGCTCTAAAGGTTCTGGTATTTTCTATTGTCCTATGCACTGCGAGGGCGATAAAACCTACGACCACCCTGGTGATTGTCCTGTATGTGGTATGCACTTGGTAGAACAAGTAGGAGGAGCTCAGCAACAACATCATCACCACGAAGAATCCCCAAAAAAAACTAAAGGCTCTGGTGTTTTCTATTGTCCTATGCACTGCGAGGGCGATAAAACCTACGATCACCCTGGTGATTGTCCCGTATGTGGTATGGATTTAGTAGAGCAAGTAGGAGGAGCTCAACAACAACATCATCACCACGAAGAGTCTCCCAAAAAAGTTAAAGGCAATGGTGTTTTCTATTGTCCTATGCACTGCGAGGGCGATAAAACCTACGATCACCCTGGTGATTGTCCCGTATGTGGTATGGATTTAGTAGAGCAAGTAAGTACAGAGGCTCCTGAAGGTGAAAGTGCGGAAGAGCAAAAACGAAAAAAGTTACGTCGTCATTTTTGGGGTGCTGTAGCCTTTACGCTCCCTATCTTTATCATCGCAATGAGCGGAATGTGGCACAACAATCCGCTGTATGAGCTAATGCCCGTAAGTGCTTGGAACTGGGTGCAGTTTGTGTTATCACTACCCGTAGTGTTTTATTTCTGCTGGATATTCTTCGAAAGGGCTTGGCGCAGTATCAAGACCTTGCACTTCAATATGTTTACCCTTATAGGGATAGGTGCTGGCGTAGCTTGGCTTTTCAGTGTAGTAGGACTCTTAGTTCCTGATATGTTCCCTGAACAATTTAAAGAACACGGCTCAGTACACTTGTATTTCGAAGCTGCTACCGTCATTCTCACTTTGGTACTCTTAGGGCAAGTGCTCGAAGCCGATGCCCACAGTCGTACCCAAAGCGCTATCAAAAAACTATTGAACTTAGCGCCTAATGAAGCTACTAAAATTATTCACGGCAAAGAAGTAACCGTATCTATAGAAGAAGTGAAAAAAGGCGATTTACTTCGGGTAAAACCTGGGGAGAAAATCCCTGTTGATGGTGTAATTACCGAAGGCAGTGCCAGTATAGACGAGAGTATGATTACGGGCGAACCTATTCCTGCGGAAAAAGAAGTGGGCAATAAGGTATCGGCAGGTACGCTCAACGGTATGCAGTCTTTTGTGATGCAAGCCGAAAAGGTAGGTAGCGACACCCTGCTCTCTCAAATCGTACAGTTGGTACAACAAGCCAGCAGTAGTCGCGCTCCTATTCAAAATTTAGCCGACAAGATAGCCTCTTACTTTGTACCTATTGTGATAGGTATTTCAGTGCTTACCTTTGTGATATGGTCAGTTTTTGGAGGTGAAAATGCTTACGTATACGCCCTACTCAATGCCGTAGCAGTATTGATTATCGCTTGTCCTTGTGCACTCGGTTTAGCCACCCCTATGTCGGTAATGGTAGGCGTAGGCAAAGGGGCTCAAAACGGTATCTTGATACGCAATGCCGAAGCCTTAGAAGTGATGAACCACGTCAATACTTTGGTTGTAGATAAAACGGGTACCCTCACCGAAGGTAAACCCAGTGTGAGTCGTGTGCTTACTTTTGGCGATACTACCGAAAAAGACTTGCTACAAACGCTTTACAGTCTTAACAAGCAAAGCGAACATCCGCTTGCCAAAGCTACCAATACATATGCTCAAGCACAAGGTATTACTTCCTTACCTTTCACCCACTTTGAAGCCATAGCGGGCAGAGGAGTAAAAGCTACTTTTGAAGGAAAAGATTATTTCTTTGGCAACGAACGTCTGATAAAAGAACTCGATATTGATTTGCCCGAAGAAGTAAGCACTGCTGTAAAAGCGGAACAAGCGCAAGGAAAGACCGTTTCGCTCGTAGTCGTAGGAAAACAAGTGATAGGGGCAGTCGCCATAACCGATAAAGTAAAAGCTTCTACTGCTGAAGCGATACAAGAGTTGCAAGACTTAGGGGTAGAAATCGTGATGCTCACCGGTGATAATCCGCTTACAGCTGAGGCAGTAGCCAAAGAAATAGGTATCACTCAGTACAAAGCGGGAATGCTTCCTCAAAACAAGCAAGAGGAAGTAGTGCGTTTGCAAGCGGAAGGTAAAATCGTAGCAATGGCAGGCGATGGTATCAATGATGCTCCTGCTTTAGCACAAGCCAATGTGGGTATCGCAATGGGTAACGGAACTGATATTGCGATAGAAAGTGCTAAAATCACTTTGGTAAAAGGAGACTTGAGCGGAATTGTAAAAGCCAAAAAACTCAGCAAAGCGGTGGTGAAAAACATACGCGAAAACCTTTTCTTTGCGTTAGTGTATAACAGCGTAGGTATTCCCGTTGCAGCAGGGGTGCTATACCCTATCTTTGGTATCTTGCTTTCTCCTATGTTGGGTGCCTTAGCAATGAGCTTTAGCTCTGTAAGTGTTATAAGTAATGCTTTAAGATTGAGAAGAACGAAATTATAAAGAATAAAAAAAAGCGATACAGAATGTTAATCTCCTCTTAATAAATCAATTTCAGCTACTAACTCTTATTTTCTTCTTTAAACCGAATATAAATTAAGGTTTTTGTTCATTTTTTATTGTACAACTGATAAAAATGCCGTACTTTTGTAGCGAAATTGTTTAACGTAATATATACATATATAAAACTATAAAACGAATGGCAGGATTATTTAAAACATCTGTTGCAAGAAAGGTGACGATGGCTCTTTCGGCACTCTTTCTCATTCTCTTTCTAATCATTCACTTTGCGGTAAACTTCACCTCGGTGATTAGCGAGAGTACTTTCAACGAGCTATCTCATTTTATGGGCACCAATCCTCTTATTCAGTTTGCTATGCAACCTGTATTGCTCGCTGGGGTGTTGTTCCACTTCATTATGGGATTTGTCTTGGAAATCCAAAACAAAAAAGCTCGTGGTAGTGAGGCATATTACAGCTATAATGGGGGTGCTAACTCCACTTGGATGTCTCGTAATATGATTATCACAGGAGTGGTGATTCTTCTCTTCTTAGGGTTGCACCTCTATGATTTTTGGGTAGGCGAAATGAACTACAAGTACATCGAGCAATTACCTCCAAACCCCGACCGCTACTATCACGAATTGATAGAGAAATTCCACAACCCTGTACGTGTGGGTATTTATGTGTTAGCCTTTATTGCTTTGGCTTTGCACTTGCTACACGGCTTTCAATCATCTTTCCAATCTATGGGCTGGAAAGACGATGAACGCAAAAAGTTTATCAGCTGCGTTGGCAATTGGTATTCTTACATTATCTGTGGAGGCTTTATCTTCATCGCCCTCTTCCATTATTTTAATCACTTAAATGCTTAATTTTATGAGTACATTAGATTCTAAAATTCCTGAAGGTCCTATAGCGGACAAATGGACGAAATATAAAGACCATATCAACCTCGTAAACCCTGCTAACAAGCGTAATATCGATGTGATTGTGGTAGGTACTGGCTTGGCAGGAGGTTCGGCTGCAGCTACCCTCGCTGAATTAGGCTACAACGTGAAAGCATTTGCTTACCAAGATTCTCCTCGTCGTGCGCACTCTATCGCTGCTCAAGGGGGGATCAATGCCGCTAAAAACTATATGGGCGATGGCGACTCTATCTATCGCTTGTTCTACGATACTGTAAAAGGGGGCGACTACCGCGCTCGTGAGGCTAACGTATACCGTCTTGCTGAAGTATCTGGCAACATCATCGACCAATGTGTGGCGCAAGGCGTACCTTTTGCTCGTGATTACGGCGGACTCTTAGACAACCGTTCTTTCGGTGGGGTATTGGTTTCTCGTACTTTCTATGCCAAAGGTCAAACGGGACAACAGCTTTTGCTCGGTTGCTATGCTGCGATGAATCGCCAAATTGCTCGTGGTAAAATTGATATGTACAACCGCCACGAAATGCTCGATGTGGTAATCGTAGACGGTAAAGCTCGTGGTATCATCGCTCGTAACCTTGTTACTGGTGAAATTGAACGCCACTCTGCTCACGCGGTGGTTATCGCTTCTGGTGGTTATGGTAACGTATACTTCCTTTCAACCAATGCGATGGGCTCTAACGCTACCGCAGCTTGGAAAATCCACAAAAAAGGTGCTTACTTTGCTAACCCTTGCTTCACTCAAATTCACCCTACTTGTATCCCTCGTTCAGGTGACTATCAGTCTAAATTAACTTTGATGTCCGAATCTTTGCGTAACGACGGACGTATTTGGGTACCTAAGAAAATGGAAGATGCGGTAGCGATACGCGAAAAACGCAAAAAACCTACTGAAATCCCTGAAGAAGACCGCGATTACTACTTGGAGCGCCGTTATCCTGCTTTCGGTAACCTCGTGCCTCGTGACGTGGCTTCACGTGCGGCTAAAGAACGTTGCGATGCAGGCTATGGTGTAAACGAAACAGGTGAAGCTGTTTATTTGGATTTCTCCTCTGCTATCGAACGTTACGGTAAAGAACAATGTAAAATCCACGGGGTAGAACCTACTAAAGAAGAAGTTACTAAACGTGGTGAAAAAATCGTAGAAGCCAAATACGGTAACCTTTTCCAAATGTACGAAAAGATTGTAGCCGAAAACCCTTATAAAACCCCAATGATGATTTATCCTGCTACTCACTATACTATGGGTGGTATTTGGGTAGATTACAACTTGATGACCACTATACCTGGTTGTTATGCTATCGGTGAGGCAAACTTCTCCGACCACGGGGCAAACCGCTTAGGAGCTTCTGCCTTGATGCAAGGTTTAGCTGATGGTTACTTTGTATTACCTTACACTATTGGCGATTATTTATCTGCTGATATCCGTACCGGTAAAATCCCTACTGATACTCCTGAGTTTGACGAAGCAGAACGCATCGTAAAAGAGCGTTTAGCTTACTTCATCAACAATAAGGGTACCCACTCTGTAGATTACTTCCACAAGAAACTTGGTAAAGTGATGTGGGATAAAGTAGGTATGGCGCGTAATGCTGAAGGCTTGAAAGAAGCTATCAAAGAAATACGTGAAATACGCGAAGATTTCTGGAAAAACGTAAAAGTACCTGGTGAACTTACTGGTATGAACGTAGAGCTTGAAAAAGCGGGTCGTGTAGCCGACTTCCTTGAACTTGGTGAGTTATTTGCTAAAGACGCTTTAGAGCGTAATGAGTCTTGTGGTGGTCACTTCCGCGAAGAGTATCAAACTCCTGATGGTGAGGCCCTCCGTGACGACAAAAACTATGCTTATGTAGCCGCTTGGCAATACACTGGTAATCCTAAAGAAGTAGTGAATACCTACAACCCTAGTGAAGAGGTAATGCATAAAGAACCTCTTGTATTTAAAGATATTGAATTGAAACAACGTAGTTATAAATAGAAAGATATGGCAACGATGAACCTAACACTCAAAGTGTGGCGACAAAAAAACTCGCAAGAGAAAGGTCGTATGGTAGATTATAAAGTAACCAACATTTCAGACCATATGTCTTTTTTGGAAATGTTGGATGTACTCAACGAACAACTCATTGAAAAAGGAGAAGAACCTGTAGCATTCGACCACGATTGCCGTGAAGGTATTTGCGGTATGTGCTCTCTCTTCATCAATGGGGAAGCTCACGGACCCGACCGTGGGGTAACTACTTGTCAGTTGCATATGCGTATGTTCAAAGATGGTGATACTATCACTATTGAACCTTGGCGGGCTACTGCTTTCCCTGTTATTAAAGACTTGATGGTAGATAGAACTGCTTTTGAACGCATTCAACAAGCAGGGGGATATATCTCTGTGAACACTTCTGGTAATACGCAAGATGCCAACGCTATTCCTATCCCTAAACGCGATGCCGACCGCTCTATGGACGCTGCGGCTTGTATAGGTTGTGGAGCTTGTGTGGCTACTTGTAAAAACTCTTCGGCTATGCTGTTTGTAGCTGCCAAAGTATCGCAATTTGCCCTCCTTCCTCAAGGTCGTGTAGAGGCCACTGAGCGTGTACTCAATATGGTAAACCAAATGGAGCACGAAGGTTTTGGTAACTGTACCAACACTGGTGCCTGCGAAGTAGAATGCCCTAAAGGTATTTCACTCGAAAATATCGCACGCCTTAACAGAGAATACCTCAAAGCAAGTATTCGTTAATTAGCAAATTTGAAAATTAGCAAATAAAAAACTGCCTCAAATTGTTTGGGGCAGTTTTTATTATCTCTTATTTACTTCCTCTCAGTACTGGGTTCAACTCATCATCATTGTACATTTTCATTTGTTTATACACCTTCATATACTTTCTGCCAGTGGCGATATCGTCTAAAAGCTGGTTGAGAGCGGTAGAGAGGTCTTTTTTCTGTTCGAGGAGAACATTCAGTTTTTCTTGGCATTTAGAGCGATGTTCAGGAGTGGCATCGGGGCGGTTTACTTCTTCGTGCATATGATAGATTTTCAGTGCTAAAATTGAAAGTCTATCCACTGCCCAAGCAGGACTCTCGGTGTTGATAGTAGCCTCAGGAAGTGGTTTCACCTCCTTATACAAGTCTAAAAAATAGCTATCAATATACTCTACCATATCAGTGCGATCTTGGTTAGAAGCATCAATTTTGCGTTTAAGGTCGAGGGCAGCCACTGGGTCGATGTTCGGGTCGCGAATGATATCCTCGTAATGCCATTGCACGGTGTCAATCCAGTTCTTGCGATAAAGCAAGTGATTGAGCAAGTCGGTTGACGGATAAGGGTTTACAAAAGGCTGATATACATCGTCGGCAATGTGGTATTGCGCAATACTTTCTTCAAATATTTTAAAAGCTTTTTCTGAAAACATAGTCATTAATTTTTGGGCAAATATAAAGTTTTTCTTTAATAAATCAAACCTTTTACGTAACTTTGCCACAAATTTTAATTTTTCTATGAAACACTTCATTTTTATCATCACTTTATTCACCCTCATTATGGAAAACCTACAAGCACAAAACAACGCTGATAATCAAACTATTTATCAGTTTACTGTAGAAGATATCAATGGCAAACCCTTTGCTCTTGCCGACCTCAAAGGCAAGAAAGTAATGATTGTTAATACCGCCTCAAAATGCGGTCTCACCCCTCAATACAAAGAACTCGAAGCACTTTATCAGCAGTATAGGGACAAAGATTTTATCATTATAGGATTCCCCGCTAATAATTTCTTAGGACAAGAGCCTGGTAGCAACGAACAAATCGCTTCATTTTGCAGTATCAACTATGGAGTAACATTCCCGATGATGAGCAAAATATCGGTAAAAGGAAAGAATATGCACCCTCTATATCAGTTTCTTACCCAGAAAGCGAAAAACGGTGTAGAAGATTCTAAAGTAAAATGGAATTTTCAAAAATATCTCATCGGACGAAACGGCAAATTAGAAAAGGTAATCGACCCTAAAACCTTACCTTCTAGCGATGAAGTGAAACAATGGATTGAAAAATAACACTGATAACAATGCTGAAAAAACTATTTGCAAATTACCGCTTTATCACAATACTATGGTTTGCCCTTGCGCTGGCGACTGTAGTGCAGAACGTTTGGATAGCTGGCAAGTTCAACAACTACCTAATTTTTGACGGGGTATTTTGGCATACCTTCAAGCAATTGCCCTTATACCTCCCCTATCCTGACGAGTATTTTGATACAAACCATTACGGTATCTTATTCAGTGCGGTTATCGCTCCTTTTGCCTTGTTACCCAAGTGGATAGGTTGTACTTTGTGGATAATGGCAAATGCAGCTTTCTTATATTGGGCAATTAGGCAATTGCCTCTCTCTAAAAAGGCAATTATAGCGGTACTGCTCATTGCTGCTCACGATATGTATACCGCAGCAGCTATGCAGCAGTTCAATATCAGTGTGATAGCACTATTAGTAGGTGCTTTTGTGTTTATAGAACGCAGGCAGAGTCATTGGGCAACCTTGTTCATTGTAATAGGCACACTCACTAAACTCTACGGCATTGTAGGCTTAGCATTTTTCTTCTTTGCTAAGGACAAATGGCGATTTATTTGGTCAGGGTTATTTTGGCTCATCGCTTTATTTTGTTTGCCAATGCTCTACTCTTCACCCGATTATGTAGTTTCACAGTATTTTGATTGGTATGCTTCTTTGGCTGAAAAGAATGTATCCAACCTAAATACCACCATTTACAACCTGCAAAACCTATCACTTTTAGGTTTTTTACAACGCACAGGCATTTATAACAACAACAGTATAGTCATTCTCATCGGGTTAGGGCTATTTGCGCTACCTTATTTACGCATTCGGCAGTATAAAAATCTCAATTTTAGATTGCTTTTATTAGCTTCAGTGAGTATTTTCCTCTGTTTGTTTAGTACAGGTACTGAAAATAGCACTTATGTAGTAGCTTATGTGGGAATTGGGATATGGTTTATGGTAAGCGAGCTCCATCCTAAACTCAAAATCACTCTATTGGTATTGGCTATGTTAGGATCGTTATCACCTACTGATTTATTCAAACCGCTGAAAGAACCTTACATTATCCGATATTCACTAAGAGCTGTACCCGTAACCTTGGTTTGGCTTGCAATAGTGTATGAAATGTTATTTATTCAGGTAAGAGATAAAAAAGATGAAAACAATAGAAATAATAGTACCGTGTTATAACGAAAGTGAAAATATACGTCCGTTATATGAGGCTATACAGCGTGTTTTTGCTGAAAAACTCCCTGATTATAGCTATACTTTGCTTTTTGTAAACGACGGCAGCAGCGATAATTCTCTTGAGGTGCTCAAATCTTTAGTTGAAAGTGATATGCGCGTGAAATATCTATCGTTTTCGCGTAACTTTGGTCACCAATTAGCAGTAAAAGCAGGATTAGACCACTCGTTTGCTGATGCTGTTATCTCTATGGATTGCGATTTGCAACACCCTCCTGCCCTTTTGCCCGAGCTCATTGCCAAATGGGAAGAAGGCTATCAAGTAGTGGCAACTTTGCGCACCTATCCGGCTGATACTCCTAAAAAGAAACAAAAAAGCTCTCAACAGTTTTACAAACTTCTCAATCTGCTTTCGGATATAGAAATCAAAGAAGGTTCAGCTGATTTTAGACTTTTAGACCAATCGGTGGTAAGGGTCATTCGCTCTATGAAAGAGAACGAACCTTTCTTGCGAGGCATCGTGCCTTGGGTAGGATTCCGCCAAACTTACATCCCTTACACTGCAGCTTCTCGTTTTGCAGGTGAAAGTAAATACACAGTTAAGAAGATGCTACAATTAGCGATTACAGGTGTTACGGCTTTCAGTATCAAACCCTTATATTTCGCTGTATTTTTAGGCTTTGCATTCTCTGCCCTATCACTATTATACATTCCTTATGTGATATACGCCTTTGCAAGTGGCACTGAAATATCGGGCTGGGCTTCACTGATTATGACGATTGTTTTCTTTGGTGGGTTACAACTCATCATTTTAGGTATCATAGGTATTTACATAGGAAAAATCTTTAAACAAACTAAAGACCGACCTTGTTATATTATTCAAGAACAAAAATTGTAAATAAAAACACATAAAAATGAGAAATCCGATTCTAATATTGCTAATACTTTTTAGCGCATTTATCCAAGCACAAGAGAAATATCAATTATCAAGTCATATTTTAGATATTTCACAAGGTAAACCTGCTCCAAATGTAAAGATAGCTCTATCTAAGCAAGATAAAAATCAAAACTGGGTATTGATAGATGAGAAATACACAGATAACAATGGGAGGATTAAAGATTTTTTGAAAGAAGAATCTAATAAAAATAATAATGGGGTTTATAAACTCACTTTTTATATTACTCCTTATTTTGAAAAGTTGAAACAAAAAACATTTTATCCCTTTATAGAAGTAGTTTTTGAGATAAAAGATAATCAACATTATCACATCCCGATTACATTATCTCCATATGGTTATTCTACTTACAGAGGAAACTAATAACTATAAAAATGATTTATTTAAGTTTCGACATAGAAGAGTTTGATATGCCCAAGGAATACGGCTACGACATTGCTTTCGAGCGACAAATAGCCATTTCACGTGAGGGGCTTACCGCTATATTAGATCTGCTCAAAAAACACAACGCCAAGGCTACTTTCTTTTCAACAGTAGTCTTTGCCCAGCAAGTCCCCGACCTTATAGAGCGACTTCTCAGCGAAGGGCACGAATTAGCCTCACACACTTATTATCATTCCGAATTTGAAAATGCACACCTCAAAAGTTCTAAAGAAGCTTTAGAACAACAATTTGGGGTAACTATTGAGGGATTGCGTATGCCGAGAATGCTTGAAGTAAGTGCTGAGGAGGTAAAAAAAGCCGGTTATCAATACAATTCATCGGTAAATCCTACTTTTTTACCAGGAAGATACAACAAATTACACGTACCAAAGCGTTTTTTCAAAGAAAATGGCTTATGGCAAATCCCTACAGCGGTAAGTTGGTTTAGAATTCCTCTATTTTGGTTATCATTTCATAATTTTCCTTTGTGGATTTATAAGTTTTTGCTGAATAGATGTGTAGCTTCTACAGGCTATACTACTTTGTACTTCCATCCTTGGGAATTTACAAATTTACACCAAAAAGAATTTAATTTTCCTGCTTATGTAATGCGTAACAGTGGTGAGCAGATGATAGCACGCTTCGAGCAGTTGTTGCAATATATTGATAAAAAAGGCTGGAAAACGAGCCTCTATAAACAATTAACAATCGAGAATTAATGACGACAAGAAAACTACTACACGATGCTTTAGCTTTGACAGAACATAGTTTTGCCAACGAAAATCCTAAATACATCAAAAAACAAAAGAACAAGATACTCTTCCACACCTTGTTAAATATCCCATTTGCTAAAAAATGGTTCAGCTTGATACAATCAGAAGAGTATAAATGGGTGCTTTCACACCGTCCTCGTATTTATTTTAAGCCTTTTAGGGTGTATATGTCTACCAAATGGGGCAAGAAAGAACGAACTAAAGCCTTGCTGAGTTGTTATGCTTTTATCAAGCAACAGCCTTTTTTGACGCGTGTTATCCAAGAAGAAAAGCCTATCAAATTGGCTGAGTTCACAATGAAATACAACGGCGAAAAGGGACAAATATACCTCGGATACAATGAACGTTTCCGCAAAGAGGGAGAATTAGTGGTCTCGTTGCATTGTGATAGTTATCAAGAGGCTATCTGTGAAGCTTCTTTTGTGATTGACAAAGAAAATGAGGGATGGGTATGTCGTATAGGCTGTGTACAAGGCAACAAAAGTGCCGAAACTGAGAATGCTATCAAGGAATTACAAAAACAGATGTATGCTCTTCGTCCTAAAGCCCTGATGATATTTATCATTCAGGAACTTAGCAGGCAATTAGGCTGCACCGCTTTGTATGGCGTAGGCAGTAAAATTCAGGCACATAACAAAAAACACTTTATTCATATAGAATGGTTGCACAAACTCAGTTTTAGTTATGACACATTGTGGAAAGAAGCCGATGGCACTCCCGATAAAGATGGGTGGTTCAAGCTTCCTATTGAAATGCACCGCAAACCAATGGAAGAAATCAAATCGAGCAAGCGGTCGCTCTACCGCTATAGGTATGAGATGTTAGACAAAATTGCAACAGAAATAAAAGAGACAATTAAGAAATAACAAGATGAAATTAGATATATTAGCTTTTGGGGCACACCCCGATGATGTAGAATTAGGGGCTGCAGGCACCATTGCCAAAGAGATTAGCTTAGGCAGAAGTGTGGGCATTATCGACCTGACTCAAGGGGAATTGGGCACACGTGGCAGTGCTGAAATACGCCACCAAGAGGCAACCAAAGCCAAAGAGCTATTAGGGGTAAGTATACGCGAAAATTTAAAATTCCGTGATGGTTTTTTCATAAATAACGAAGCTCATCAAATGGAGATTATTAAAAAAATACGTCAATATCAGCCCGAGATAGTGCTTTGCAATGCTATAGACGACCGTCATATCGACCACGGCAAAGGTAGCAAACTCGTGAGCGATGCTTGTTTTCTCAGCGGTTTGCGACGCATCGAAACTACTCTCGACGGTGTAGCACAAACGGCTTGGCGTCCTAAAGTAGTGTATCATTACATTCAGTGGAAGAATATAGTCCCTGATTTTGTGGTAGATATCACAGGATTTATGGAAGCCAAAGTGAATGCTGTGTTGGCGTATAGCTCTCAGTTTTACGACAGCAATAGCAATGAGCCCACTACTCCAATTTCTGACAAGAACTTTTTAGATAGCGTTACTTACAGAGCATGCGATTTGGGTAGGCTAATTGGTACAGATTTTGCGGAAGGTTTTACGTGTGAGAGAGTCCCTGCCGTGGAATCTCTTTTTAATCTTAAATAACTGAAAAATGAAATTAATATTATTAACTATTGGTATATTACTGCTATGTGTAGCAGGTATGGCAATTAAGATTTGGGGTAAAAAAGGCGGTAAATTTGCTGGTACTTGTGCGAGCCAAAATCCACATTTAAACCCTGAAGGGGAGCCTTGCAGTTTCTGCGGTCGCTTACCCGACGAACAAGAGTGCAGAAATAAATAATGGCAGAAGCACTTGCTGAAAATATAGTCGCTGCAAAAGCAGGTAAACAACGAGCTTTTAGTTGGTTGTTGGACGAGTTTTGGACTGATGTGTACAACTTTCAGCTCAAGCGTGTGAATGATGAAGTCGAAGCAGAGGATATTAGCATACAAACATTTGCTAAAGCATTCGATAAGCTCCATACTTACGACGAGCGATACTCTTTCCGCACTTGGTTAATTGCTATTTCTAAAAATATTCACATAGATAACCTGAGAAAGCAAAATGAATCGCTATTGCACTTAGATCGAGAGGAAAAGCAATCTAAAACACTGATAGATGAGACCCCCATCATAGAGGATAGCCTCATTATGGAACAGCAGTTCGACTACTTGTTAAAGAGTATAAAACAACTAAAAGAGCCTTACCGAACGGCAATACAACTGCGCTATTTGCACGAAAAAAGCTATAAAGAGATTGCCGAAGAGATGCAATCACCGATGAGCAGTGTGAAGATTACTCTGCTAAGAGCTAAGAAAATGCTGGCAGAGATATTAAAGAAAAACAGATGAAACATAAAGGTTTCATCTGTTTTTTTATGCTTGTTTTATAAAGCTACATTCTTGCGGTGGATATCTATGACTTCGGAGATTTGGTATTCATCAAAAAGACTGAGAAGCTCATCTACCCCTTCTTCTAATTTTAAATCCATTTCTTCTGGATAAATAGGCAAAATACAATAGAAATTGATAATCGTACCGTCTTTGGTGTGTAACTTTAAGAACTCCTGTGGTGCCGATAAGTAAGGGGGCATTAGCAGGATACAACCGAAATCAGTATTAGCAATAGGTTCAGCATCAGGACCGTTGGGAATAGTATGCCCTTCAGCCATCCACGTTTTGTATTGGTGAGGGAAACGCGCTATCATCTTCAGGAAGTACACAGGCCAATAGTTATCGTCGTCTTTAAAAGCCTCATCGCTGATAGGCCAATCGGCGGGGAGGTAGACCATTAGCTCAGCGTGGCTGTAGTCGTTCGGGTCATCTAAGCCTTCGGGCAAGTACATAGGGTAATCGCTCATACCAGTAGTAAAGAGTACATTGTAAGGCGTTTCGGGGGTAGGTTTAATCCAATGTACATCTATATGCACATATTCTGAGACGATTTCGTGGAATACGCTGTCTATTTTGCCGATATATTTTTCAAAATGGTCGCAAATTTCGTCCATATACACACAAGTGCGGTCAGGCAATACAAAATCGCTTCTGTCTTTTTCTGAATAGTTATAAACGTTAGAGCCTCCTTCCGATACATAATCGGGGGTAGGAGCGAAGATATTAGGCAAATCGTTTTCTTCGTCATACGAAACGGCTTCAATGAGCGAGTGCATCTCGTTATCGTAGTATACGATTCCCTTTTCAATATCATCAGTAAGGAATTCGAGCCAATCTTCCATAGAGTCGTGGTGCAAATCCATAAAAGAGTCTTCTATAGAATCCAACACCAAATCTATTTCTCCTATCTGACCTATTACACCTTCTTCATCGGGGTCGAGGTCTATGAACATAAAGCGCGCCCCATTGGAGAGGAACGGGATCCATTTAGGATTATAAAATTGGTTTTTTATTACCTTATCCCAGCACATATCAATCGCTTCTTCTTCATCAAAGCGGAGTGACTGCCAATTAGGCACACTCTCCAATTGCTCAAGCCAGTGTTCTTGGGTGCGTTTGATTTCTTCTAAAGGGATAAAGCGCAAACCGTTAAGGAAGAATACATCGTTTTCGCCTTCTTTTTGTCCGTTGAAAGTCTGGTATAGCTTTCTCACCTCAGAAGGCAAAGTAATACCCATTTCCCCCTCAAATACCGCTATTTGGGTATCCGAAACACCTTTGTTGAGACTTGCAATAAGAGGAGTTGCTTGTTCAAGTATTACGTCTAAAAAACGTTTGACAGTTTTTTCCATAGTCATTTTATACAATAGTTTTTCGCAACAAATGTACGACTTTTCTATTAAAAAACAAATATCATTTTATATTTTTTCGTTTCTCTTTCTAAATATTAAAAATATAGCATATCTTTATGTCATATTTTAATTAAACAAAAGACGTATGGACACTGGAGTCACATCGGTTTTGAGCTATTTTGGCTTACTGTCTTTTTTTCGGTAAGAAAGGTCAGAAAAGTCTATCAATCACTTTTCACTCTTTACCACTCTCTCCTGGCGGTTGATAGATTCTTGGTGAATAGTCTTAAATACCTGAATCACTAAATCCTCACTTAGGTTGCGTTGTTCGCCTTCTGATATCATTTTGCCAAGAATTTCGTGCCAACGTTGGTTTTGCAAAATCGCTACATTATTCGCTTTTTTCAGCATTCCTATCTCATCGGCTACCTCCATACGTCTTTTGAGTAAATCCAATAATTTGTTGTCCAGTATATCAATGCGCGAACGTAAATTACTTAACTGACTCACATAGTCTTCTTCAGCTACCGAAGCCTCGCGAATGCGCAAATCTCTCATTATTTGTATGAGGCGTTCAGGGGTAATCTGTTGTGCTGCATCACTCCACGCAGCATCAGGGGTACAGTGCGTTTCAATCATTAAGCCATCGAAGTTTAAGTCGAGAGCCGTTTGCGATACATCAAAAATCATATCGCGTTTGCCGGTGATATGCGAAGGGTCGCAAATAAGTGGCAAGTCAGGGAACTTGTTTTGCAGTTCAATTACCAATTGCCATTCAGGAATATTGCGGTATTTGGTCTTTTCGTAAGTAGAAAATCCGCGATGTATCACCCCCAAGTTTTTGATGCCTGCGCGTTGTAATCGTTCCAAAGCACCTATCCATAACGGAAGATCAGGATTTACAGGATTTTTTACCAAGATAATCTTATCAGTGCCTTCTAGCTCATCGGCTATTTCTTGAATGATAAACGGACTCACAGTAGAGCGCGCTCCTATCCACAACATATCAATATCGTGCTCCAAGGCAAGCTTCACGTGGTCTTTATTGGCTACTTCGGTAGCCGTTTTGAGTCCCGTTTCTTCTTTTACCCGTTGTAGCCATTTGAGACCTAACGCTCCTACACCTTCAAACATACCAGGGCGGGTACGAGGTTTCCAAATACCTGCACGGAAGAAAGATACATCAGTATCTTTTAGGCTATGTGCTATTTTCAGCACTTGTTCTTCAGTCTCAGCACTGCAAGGTCCAGCAATTACTACCGGGTGGTTAAGCTGTAAGCTATCAAGCCACTGTCTATTTTCTTTGGTTATTTCCATTCTATGGGTCTTATTCTTTTAGTTGTCAAAGGGCAAAGATACAAAAAACTAAAGAATAAGTAATGAAAAACCAAAAAACTCTACATTATCAACTGATAAATCAGCAAAAAAGTAAAATATACCCATTTTCAAATTTTTAACAATTATCTTTATAATCTCTTACCTTTACCTTAGTTTTTTCTTACCTTCGTTCACTCTTGATTTGTCCGTGCCACTCGCACTCTCATTTACTAATTCCCAAATTCGCTAATTTGCTAATTTTTCCACCCGCCCGTGCGGCTCGCACCACCTGCCCGTGCGGCTCGCACCTTTGGCAAAGTTGAAATCCACTAATAACCTTCTTTTTATCTCTGCCTTAGCTTCAACTTTCCTTTGCCTTAGGTTCGTTATTCCTTCGTTCATCATTCGTCTTTTGTTCGTTGTAGAGCCACTGTAGAG
>NZ_KB291171.1:77743-109849 GCF_000318255.2 Capnocytophaga sp. oral taxon 380 str. F0488 | reverse complement strand
AGCCACTGTAGACCCACTGTAGACCCACTGTAAAACCACCCTTTGTTCGTATTAGTGTCGTTGTAGTTTCTCCTTAGCGAGAGGTGATAAGGAGGATAGGTTCCCTTTATTCATTAATTATTTTCTTTAAGATTACTATAATTTTTAAATGCACAAACGAAAATAATAGAAATTTCCTCCTATCACTTTTTGCTCATCTGCTATCAAAAATATTTAAATGTTTAATAGTTAGCCAATTAACTTTTATGTATTTTTCTTCATTATCAAAAATTAGCCACAATTTTGATAGTGTTTGACCGATTTTTGATAGTACTATACTTTCTTTTGCCTTACCTTTGCCTCCGAAAAAACATCGTATTTTCATCAATGCGAAGAAAATAAAACCAATTGTTAAAAAACAAATACCAATATGATGAGTAGAAAGATAAACAAGCGCATTTTACTATCGCTTTTGCTCTGCAATTGTTCGGGTGCTCTTTTCGCCCAACAAGTAAAAGGGGTGGTGAAAGCAAAATCCGACAACAGCCCTATGATGGGTGTAAGTGTGGTGGTAAAGCACAAAACAGTAGGTGCTTCTACTGATTTCGACGGGAATTATACCCTTCAACCCGTTGCAGCCACCGATAGTTTGGTCTTTTCTTATATAGGCTACAAATCCCAAACCGTAGCCGTGAAAGGACGCAAGGAAATAAACGTAAGTTTAGAAGAAGAGGTGACTACTCTCGAAGGAGTTACCGTTTCTGTAGGGTATCGTACTGAACGTAAAACCGACCTTACCGGTGCAGTATCAGTAGTAAAGGTAAACGAGATGATGTCTACTGCCGAAAACAACCCTATGAAAGCCCTCCAAGGTCGTGTAGCAGGTATGCAAGTAACCGATAACGGTGGTCCTGCTGGTAAAGCTACCATTCGCATTCGCGGTATCGGTACACTTAATAACAACGACCCTCTTTATATTATCGATGGAGTACCTACTCAGGGCGGTATGCACGAGCTGAACTCTAACGATATCGAGAGTATACAAGTGTTGCGTGACGCTTCGGCAGCAAGTATCTACGGGTCACGTGCTGCCAATGGGGTCATCGTTATTACTACCAAAAAAGGTAGAAACGGAGTGTTAAAGGTAGATTTCGACCATTATACTACCGTTTCGATGTTTCACTCTCGTATGAAGATGCTCAATGCTAATGAGTATGCACAAGTGCTTTGGAAAGCAGCCGTAAACCGTGGTAACGACCCTAATCAAAACCCACTTGGTATTCATTATGATTACACTACCGATGCCAATGGTCACAGCACCCTTAATAATTTGTACTATCCACGTCAGTATTTTGATAAAACAGGAAGCCCTATGCTCCCTTCTAATACCGATTGGTTCAAGGAAATCACTCGTATGGGGGTAACTGAATCGTACAACCTTTCGGTTACCAATGGTACTGATAAAGGTAACTACTTCCTTTCGTTAGGCTATTATAACAACGATGGTTTGGTAAAGAATACCGATTTCTCTCGCCTCTCTGCGCGTATCAATACCGATTACAAACTCTTTGGCGATGTAGTAACCATAGGTGAAAACTTCACTGTAAACCGTACCAGCGAGGTAGAGCAACCTTACCAAATTACCGAAGCAGCAATGATAGCCGTACCTTTCATTCCGGTACGCACTCAAGACGGTAAGCATTGGGGAGGTCCTGTAAATGGTTTGCCCGACCGTCAGAACCCTGCTCGCTTAGTAAACGACAATAAGAATAATCGTTATAACTACTGGCGTATGTTCGGGAATGCTTTTGTAAACATTAAACCTATTGATAAGCTCAATATCCGTTCTAACTTTGGGGTAGATTACGGTAATTTCTATAAACGTACACTCAACCATTCGTATATTTCCGGTTTTATGGAAGAAGGCAAAGAAAAAACCTTCTCTCAACTCGAACAATCTCACTGGACGAAATGGAACTGGGCAAATACAGCTACCTACGACTTCGAGCTTGGCAAGAGCCGTTTCGAAACCTTAGCAGGTATGGAAATGTTCTCACAAGATGATATAAACTTCTCTGTAAAAGGTACTACTCTTGCCTTAGAAACCCCTGAATATATGTGGCCTAATCTCGCTACAGGAGGTATTACAGGAGGTGGTGGAGCTACCGGTTATAAGTTGCTTTCTTTCTTCGGAAAAATCAACTATGCTTATGATAACAAATACCTCGCTTCAGCTACCCTTCGTCACGATGGTTCTTCTCGCTTTGCCAAAGAGAACCGCTGGGGTACTTTCCCTGCTTTCAACTTGGGTTGGCGTCTTTCTCAAGAAGCCTTTATGGAGAATATTCGCAATACCGTTTCTGAAATCAAATTGCGCTTCGGTTGGGGGCAAAACGGTAACCAAGAAATCGGTAACTACTCTATTTACGATATTTATGATCCTTACTATGGGGTAACAGGCGACTATATTTGGTCTGGAACAGGTATTTGGAATACCTCTTACGATATCGAAGGAAAAGGCTCTGGTCAGTTAGCTTCTGGTTTCCGTCGCAGTCGTCTCGGTAACAAAGATCTCAAATGGGAAACTACCACACAAACCAACTTCGGGTTAGACTTCGGTTTCTTTAATAACAATCTCTACGGTTCAGTAGAATACTATATCAAAAAGACCAAAGACATCTTGGTAGAACCTCCTTATGCAGGTATCAAGGGTGAAGGTGCTACCCAATGGGTAAATGGTGCTGGTATGGAAAACAAAGGTTGGGAAGTATCAGTAGGTTATCGTAACGAGACCAAAGGTGGACTCAAATACGATATCAATGCCAACGTTTCAACCAATAAAAATAAAGTTACTGAGTTACCAGAATCTGTAGTCAATGCTTACGGCGGAAATGGTAAATGGGATAATATCTTAGGTCGTCCTTATCAATCTTATTATGGTTATGTAGCTGATGGTATCTTCAAAACCCAAGAAGAACTCGATCAGCACCCTATACAAAACGGTAAAGGTATTGGTCGTATCCGCTACCGCGATTTGAATAACGATGGAGTAGTAAACGAAGACGACCGCACTTGGATTGGGACTCCTTACCCTGATTTTATCTACGGTCTCAACCTCAACTTAGAGTACAAAAACTTCGATTTTACCCTCTTCTTACAAGGCGTACAGAATGTCGATATTATCAACGATGTGAAAAAACATACTGACTTCTGGAGTGTGGTAGATACCTACTCCAATAAAGGTCGCCGTTTGCTCGATGCTTTCGACCCCGTTACCAATCCTGATTCCGATATTCCAAGTGTAGCTTATACCGATGATAATAACGAAGGGCGTATGTCTACTTACTATGTAGAGAATGGCTCTTACCTAAAACTTCGTAACGTACAGTTAGGCTATACTTTACCTAAAGAAGTATCCGAAAAAATTAAGCTCAGCAAGTTGCGCTTGTATGTAAGCGGTCAGAATCTCTTTACTATCAAGAGCAAATCGTTTACAGGTAAAGACCCTGAAAACCCTAATTATGGTTATCCTATCCCAATAACATTCACTATGGGATTGAATGCTAGCTTTTAAATTATCAATAGTCTGACGTCTGATAAATAATAATAAAATGAAAAAGATAATATATACCACCACAATATTTGCAACTCTACTTACAGGTTGCAACTTCTTAGACGATAATCCACAAGGGATTATGACCGAGAAAGAAGCTATCTCTAAAGCCGATGAGTTGGTAACTACCGCTTATTCGTCTTTGGGTAACGACCACTACGATGCACCTTTTAGTCTTTGGATTTATGGCAACGTACGTGCCGATGACGCTTATAAAGGAGGTCAAGATGTGAGCGATATCCAGCATTTCCATTTCTATGAAATCGCTCAGAATATCGACCCTACTTTTGGTGAAGCTGACCGCTTTTGGTTTATGTGTTATATGGCTATTTCGCGTACCAATACCGCTCTGAAAGCCTTGCAACAGGCTTCCGATGCTGAAGTAGCAAATCGTCAATCGCGTATGGGCGAAATGTATTTCTTACGAGGTCATTTCTATTTCGTGTTGAAAACTATCTTTGGGCATATTCCTTTTGTAGATGAGAATACACCTGATAGTGCTTACGAAACCACCCCTAACACTTTGCCTAATGATGAACAATGGCAAAAAATAGTAGCCGATTTCAAAAAAGCTTACGACTTATTGCCTAATACCCAACCTCAAAAAGGTAGAGCTGATAAATATGCAGCAGCAGCTTATTTAGCTAAAGCCTATTTGTACAAAGCGTATCGCCAATCAGAAAACAATAGTGTAACAGGTATCAATAGCCAAGATTTGCAAGAGGTACTTACTTATACAAGTTTTGCATTAGGTTCTTCTTATGGTTTGGAAGATGACTTTGCGTTTAACTTCCTCCCCGGTGGTTATGAAAATGGTAAAGAATCTATGTTTGCGGTACAATACTCAGTGGACGATGGTACTCAGTACGGACGCCTCAATTGGGGTGACCAGCTCTCTGCTCCACAAAAGTTAGGTTGCTGTGATTTCCATAAACCAAGTCAGAATTTGGTAAATGCCTTCAAAACAGTGAATGGCTTACCCGATTTTGATAACTTCAACAACAACGATTACAACGCCGCCAGTGATAAAGCCGACCCTCGTTTGTTCCACACTGTTGCCTTACCTGGCTTGCCTTATAAGTACAATGCCGAATTGATTTACAAGAACGACTGGAACCGCAATAGCAACGTGTATGGCTTCTATGCATCACTCAAAGAAAATGTAGACCCTTCTTGCTCTTGCTTCCGCAATATCAACCCTTTCCGCGGTAACTCTAAGAACCGTATCGTGTTGCGCTATGCCGATGTACTCCTAATGCGTGCCGAAGCTCTTATCGAGCTCAACCGTAGCAACGAAGCCCTTGCACTTATTAACCAAGTGCGCCAACGCGCTAAACAAAGTACTTCTATGATTCCTTACGCTAACAATACTGATATAGCTGTATATCAAAATGGCGTAAATATCACTTGGAATCAAGAAAACGCACGCAAAGCACTCCGTTGGGAACGCCGTTTAGAGTTTGCTATGGAAGGCAGTCGCTTCTTCGACCTCGTGCGCTGGGGCATCGCTGACCAAGTGCTTAACGACTATTTCACTAAAGAGAAAACACGTCGTCCAGCGATATTCAGCAGTGCTTATTTCACTAAAAATAAAAATGAGTATATCCCTATTCCACAAAACCAAATAGGGTATGTAAAAGGTATTTACAAACAAAATGCAGGATTCTAATATGAAAACAATAGTACACAAACTCGCCCTCAGTGTAGCAGCTTTGCTCGGCTTACTCAGCTGTGACGAAAAGCACGAAGGCGAACTTATTAACGACAAAGAGACAAAAATTAATGCCTTTCAAGCCGATGGTATCGATGGGATTATAGACGAGGAGAAACAAACTATCACGGTGTACGCTCCTTGGAATACCGATCTTACCAAAATGACCACTTCCCTCTCATTGCCCGAGGGAGCTACCTCAGTACCTACTGCAGGAACGAATGTCGATTTGAGCAAAGGTGCCAAATACCGCATTTTCAACGGTAACCTTTATTGGGATTACACTGTTACCGCTCAATATCCACAGTTAGAGAATTTTGCTATTGGCAAATACAAAGCTACGATTGACCACAGTACGGGTAAGATAAGTGTGAAATACCCTAAGGGTGAAAGCCTTACTGCGCTTACTCCCACCTTTAGCACAACACCTAATGCTACTGTGAGTCCTGCTTCGGGAGTTACCCAAAACTTTACTCAAAGCGTTACTTATACTATGAGTTATCGTGGAAAAAGCTTTGTGTATAGCGTAGAGATTATCCCTACTAACTTTGCACCTATTGCCTTTGTAGGTACAGCTAACAGTGCATCTGCTATAGCCGATGAAGACGAGAAAGCGGCTTACACTTGGCTTACCGAAAATTACGACACTGCTAAATACATTTCGTTTAGCGACATCAAGGACGGCAAAGTTAATCTCAACGACTACAAAGTGATTTGGTGGCATTGGGATAACAACAAAGAGTTGCCTGCTGAAGCCAAAGCAGATGCTGTTGTGAATAAGATGAAACAATTCTATGCTGCCGGTGGTTCGTTCTTATTGTCTTCTTGGGCAGTACAATACGTAGTCGATTTAGGTATCGCCTTAGACGGCAAGGTAGTAAACAATATGTGGGGTGAAAATAACGTTCCATTTACAGTAGGTGAAGATTGGTCACTTTGCTACAAAGGCAATGAAAACCACCCATTGTTTAAAGGATTGACTAAAAAGTCGGGGGTTGATTATATATCCTTCTTTCTTTCTAAAGGAACAAATACAAAAGGACATAATGCTATTTGGAACTTCGATTGGGGAGATTATGAACATAATGCTGCAGGTTGGCAAACTGCTGCAGGCTCCAAAATATTAGCAAGTTTGCATTGGGACGTAACGATGAGCAATCGCGCTGTCATCTTTGAATACCTCAAACGAGGCAATGCAGGTCGCACTATCTGTATAGGTAGTGAAGCTTACGACTGGTATAACGAAAACAATTCACCTGCTAATGCTTATAAAAGCAATATCGAATTGCTCACTGCCAACGCCTTAGAATATTTAGCGAAGTAATAGAAACATAAAATACCTCTTTTCATACGTATATGTGATAACCGTCCTTTCTTCCCCCTTAAAAGGGGGAATAGGAGGAGGTTAAATAATAAAAAAGAGGTTAAAATTAAATTAATAAACAATGAAAAAGACACTAACATTGGCACTTTGTGCTACCGCTTTAATAGCTTGTGAAAAAAAAGAATATTGTAGTAACGATCCTAATGCGGCTCCCGATGCCTCTACTTGTTATGCAGTACAAGATTATGGTCGTACTTATAAGCACTTTTTTCAGCCCAAAAATGCGTGGGTAGGCGACCCTATGCCCTTCTACGACAATGGTAAGTTTCATATCTTCTACCTCTACGACCAACGTCCAGCACCTGCAACCTTCCACCCTTGGTATAGTGCTACCACTACTGATTTGGTGAATTATACTGATAATGGTGAAGCTATCCCTTGTGGCGCTGATGGTTCGCACGAAGATGCCCTCGGTACAGGTTCAGTATTCAAAGACGGGAATACCTATTATGCTTTCTACACAGGACATAACGGCGATTTAGACCCCAAAGAAATCATCTATTGGGCTACTTCTACCGATTTGAAAACGTGGACAAAGGATACACAACACTCCTTCCGTGCCCCTGATAAGTATGACCGCAATGAGTTCCGCGACCCTATTGTCTTCAAAGAAGGAAATGCCTATAAGATGCTCGTCAGCACCCGTGCCGATATAGGAGGAGGTGTATGGAAAGGTGTCGTAGCACAATTCACCTCTACCGACCTTAAGAACTGGACGAAAGACCCGAACACACCCTTCTTCTATACTGACCCCAGTGCTTTTATGGTAGAGTGTCCCGATGTGTTTACACAAGGAAACTATCAGTATTTAATATTCTCTAACATCGAAGAAAGTGTGCGCCGTGTGCAATACAGATACCGTCGTGTGGGTGACAAGAATTGGATTACCCCTGCACAACAAGACTTAGACGACCGTGTGTTCTATGCCGGAAAAACCGCTACCGACGGCACTCACCGCTATATATGGGGCTGGAATCCGTCGCGTATTAATTACGAAGATAATTCTGCCTATCACTGGGGAGGTTCTTTGGCTGTTCACGAGCTCACTCAAAACAGCGATGGTACTCTCAATGTAAAAATGCCTACCGCGTTCGATAGCAAACAAGCGGTATCTGCTTCTTTGGGTAGCATTTCGTTAGATAATAATACTCGTGTGTTCGACCGCCTCAGCAGTGGTTTCAACAAGATAGTTGCCAAAATAAAAGCCAATACCGCTACCGAGTTTGGGGTGATGTTTGGCGCTTGTGGTAACCTTTATGAAACCTATCGCGTAACCCTTAACCTCAACAAAGGAGAGTTACAACTCAACCGTGTGATTAGAGACGGAGGTACTGCTACCATTAATAGCATAAAACTCCCCGTGAACGCCAACAAGGAATACACGGTGAAAATAGTGCAAGAAGGCTCGGCAGCAGCAATCTATGTGAACGATGTAGTAGCCCTTTCTATCCGTTGCTACAAGATGAACCAAAACCCTTGGGGCATCTTTGCTAACGGTACAGCAAACTTTACTTTTTAGGTAAAAGGTAAAAGGTAAAAAGAGGAAGAGTGAACCTAAGACGAAGGAAAGACGAACAAAAGACGAACAAAGGACGAAGGAAAGACGAACAAAAGACGAAGGAAAGATGAGTCTAAGGCGAAGCTAAAGCGAACCTAAGGCGAAGGACGGGTATAAACATCTTATCTTTTACCTCAAAAACAGATACTTTCATTACTTTATAAGTCTCAGCTTCCTCCCTCTCCTTAGTGAGAGGGAATGAAGATGAGGAATTAGTTTACTTATTTGCTAATTCAAATAAAAATAATGTATATTTGTACCATCTTTTAATTAAAAGAGATATAAAAAAGTATATGAATAACAAACTAATAGCAGGATTAGGAGTCTTAACGCTCACTGCCTGCCAGCAAAACACTGATGACCTCATTATCGAGGACTTCGAGTCGGGCACTTATGCCAATTGGACGGTAGAAGGCGACGCCTTTGGTGCGACTCCCGCCACGGGTAGCTATACCGGTCAGCAGCCCGTAACAGGCTTTGAAGGGAAACACCTTGCCAATAGCTTCAACAACGGCGACGACTCTCGAGGAGCACTAACCTCCAAAGAGTTCACCATTGAGCGCGATTACATCAACTTCCTCGTTGGGGGAGGCACTCACGCCGATACCTATATTGAACTTTTAGTCGAAGGCAAAAGCGTGTTACAAGCGCGTTCTCTCTACGAAACTGAAACCCTACAATGGCTCACTTGGGACGTAAAACCCTATAAAAACAAGAAAGCCACTATCCGAATTGTCGATAACCAACGCGGTGGCTGGGGGCATATCCTCATCGACCAAATCGAACAAGGCAACAAACAAAAAAGCGTTTTTATGACTGATTATACCCGTACCTTTGAAGCCAAAGACAAGTACTTGCTCATTCCTGTGGAAGACCAAGCAACCGAAAATAAAGTCCAACTATCGGTAGACGGTACCCTTATAGGCGAGCCAATGACCATTCGCATCGCCCAAAACAAAATAGACTACTGGGTGCCTATTGCTATCGAGGCATACAAAGGCAAAAAAGTAACCCTTACTTTTGCTGTTGCCAAAACTACCGATATGGGCTTAGCCGAAATCAAACAGTCGGCTGAATATAACTTCAACTACAACGAAAAATACCGTCCGCTATACCACTTCACCCCTCAATACGGCTGGATGAACGACCCTAACGGAATGGTATACCTCGACGGAGTGTTTCACCTCTTCTACCAATATAATCCTTATGGAGCGCGCTGGGGCAATATGCACTGGGGTCATACTGTTTCCAAAGACTTGGTGAATTGGGAATACAAGCCTTTTGTATTAGCCCCCGATAAGTTAGGAGCGATTTTCTCAGGCAGTGCCGTGATTGACCACGAGAACACAGCCGGCTTTGGCAAAGGCGCTATGGTGGCTATTTTCACCTCAGCAGGCGAACGCCAAACCCAATCTATCGCTTATAGCCTCGATGGCGGAAAGACCTTCACCAAATACGAAGGCAACCCCGTTCTCACCGATGCCAATATCATTGACTTCCGCGACCCGAAAGTATTCTGGCACGCTCCTTCTAAACAATGGGTGATGAGCCTTGCCACTACCCAAACTATCACCTTCTATGGGTCTAAAAACCTCAAAGAATGGACACGCCTCAGTGAGTTCGGAGAAGGCTTAGGCGGACACGGCGGTGTGTGGGAATGCCCCGATCTCTTCCCTCTCACTTATGAAGGAAAAACCAAATGGGTGCTTTTTGTGAGTATCAACCCAGGCGGACCTAATGGCGGAAGTGCTACTCAGTACTTTATCGGTAATTTCGATGGCAAAACCTTCACCCCCGATACTATGAACTATCCGCTTTGGTTAGACTATGGTCGCGACAACTATGCAGGAGTAACGTGGAGTAATGTCCCCGCCACCGATGGTCGTCGTCTCTTCATAGGCTGGATGAGCAACTGGGATTACGCCAATGAAACCCCTACTCAAAATTTCCGTAGCGCGATGACCGTTGCCCGCGTTTTGCGTTTGGTGCATAATGGCGAGCACTTAGTAGTCGCCAGTGAGCCCGTAAAAGAGTTGGAGAGTTTGCGTCGTGAAGCGGTACTCTTAGGTGATAAAACACGTACCAACACCTCCGATGCTATAACCTTCGAAAACTTCTTGCCCAATAATCAAGGAGCTTACGAACTCACTTTCACGGTAACCCCTAACGAAACTGATGCTTTCTCATTCGCCCTTGAGAATGCCAAAGGTGAAACGATAAAATACCTATTCAATGGAGCTACCAAAACCCTATCGGTAGACCGCAGTAAGAGCAGTATAACTTTCAATGCCAACTTCGCCGAAACACTCATCAAAGCACCAATGGTAGCAAAGAAAAGCTATACCGTACGCTTATTGGTAGACAAATCTTCAACCGAACTCTTTGTGAACAACGGCGAAGTAGTACAAACCAATGCGGTATTCCCTACCGAAGAGTACAATACCCTCCGCTTCAATACCAACAAAGGTACCCTCACCCTTAAAGATGTAACTGTCTATAAATTGAAATAATAAACCTCTCCCTCTGCCCCTCTCCCAAGGAGAGGGGAGTGTGTGAGACTAATAATACATTCATAGTATGCAACAGAATAACAACTATCTAAAATATTTATTGCCCGTACTCCTATCATTCTTCTGTATGGGCTTCGTAGACCTTGTAGGCGCCGCCTCCAACTTTGTAAAAGACGATTTTGGCTTGACCGAAACCACCGCCAAAGCGCTCCCTGCAATGGTATTCTTTTGGTTTCTACTTTTCTCAGTCCCCACAGGCGTACTGATGAGCAAAATAGGTCGTCGTAAAACCGTACTCCTCAGCTTGGTGATTACTATTTTAGCGATGGTAGTGCCCTTTATCAGCTACAATTATACCACTATGCTGGTAGCTTTCTCCTTGCTTGGTATTGGTAACACACTGATGCAAGTATCGTTAAACCCACTAATGTCAGCCATAGTAAAAGGCGATAAACTCGCGAGTTCACTCACTTTTGGTCAGTTTATCAAGGCAATAGCCTCGTTTTCTGCCCCCTTGCTAATGAGTTTCTGCTTTGATAAATTCAATGATTGGCGACTTTTCTTCCTGCTCTTTGTAGCTATTTCGGTAGTATCCCTCTTGTGGCTTGGAGCTACCCATATTGAAGAAGAGAAAAACGACAGTAAAAACGCCACCTTTGCCGAGTGTTTTGCACTGCTTGCTAACCCTTATGTGCTCTTGTGTTTTATTGGCATTATGTGCCACGTAGGGATAGACGTAGGAGTTAATGCCTCAGCACCTACAATCTTTATGGAACGTTTAGGGCTTACCACTACCCAAGCCTCTTTTGCCACCAGCTGGTATTTCTTGTTCCGTACCATAGGATGTTTGTCAGGAGCTTATATTCTCACCAAAGTATCACCTAAGAGTTTCTTTACCCTAAGTGTGCTTTGTATGGTAGCCTCAATGGCGATACTGTTCTTTTTCAGTGATAAGACAATGCTCTACCTTGCCATTGCTTTAGTAGGATTTGGTAACTCCAATGTATTCTCAATCATCTTCTCGCAAGCCCTCTTGCAGAATCCTACTAAGAAAAACGAAGTGTCAGGCTTGATGATTATGGGACTCTTTGGCGGTACTATCTTCCCTTTTGCAATGGGCTTAGCCTCCGATGCAATGAACGGCTCACAGATAGGAGCCCTTATTGTCCTCAGCATAGGAGTATTATATCTGTTGCTAATGAGCACCCGACTCAAAGCAAATGCTAACAATTAGTCGTTAGAGAGTCCTACAAATTGTATAAGTCGGATTAGTCAGAAAGATCTGACGACTGATAGTATTTATTTTTAGTAGTAGGAAATCTCAAAAAGAATTTATAACTTTGTACGCTGAAAAAGAATTAACAACAACACTCTCGCCTCCTTCCCCCAAGGGGAAGACAGAGGAGAGGATAACATATAATACGATGAAAAATACAGTAGTAGGATTGGGAGAAATCCTTTGGGATGTCTTCCCTGAAAGAAAAGTATTAGGCGGTGCGCCCGCTAATTTTGCTTACCACGTGTCGCAATTTGGTTTCAACGGCTATGCTGTGAGTGCCATTGGAGGCGATCTCCTCGGTAAGGAAATACTAAAAAGTTTAGAAGAAAAAGAACTCAACTATATCATTGAGAAGACTGATTTTCCGACAGGTACTGTAAAAGTACAGTTAGACGGTCGTGGGGTGCCTACCTATGAGATTAGCGAAAATGTAGCGTGGGATAATATTCCATTCTCTTCGCGTATTGAGAACTTAGCAAAGAACACTAATACCGTGTGCTTTGGGTCGTTAGCACAACGCAGTGAAATATCGCGTGCCACTATCCACAAGTTCTTAGATTTGATGCCTGCCGAGAGTTTAAAAGTATTCGATATCAATCTCCGCTTAAAATATTTCAGTAAAGAGGTAATTGCCGATTCGTTAGACAAGGCAACCGCTTTAAAAATCAACGATGAGGAGATAGTGAAAGTGGCTGAAATGTTCAATTTGCAAGGAACTGATGAAGAGGTATGTAAGCGTCTATTGGAGAAATACAACCTCAAATTCCTCATCTTAACACAAGGTACAAGAGGTAGCTATGTGTTTACGCCTAATGAGAAATCGTTCTTAGGGACACCTAAGGTTACCATCGCCGATACGGTAGGAGCTGGCGACTCGTTCACGGCAGCCTTTGTAGCCTCTTACCTCAATGGTCGCAGTATTGCCCAATCGCATCAATTGGCGGTAGAAGTATCGGCTTACGTGTGTCAGCAACACGGTGCGATGCCTCGCCTCGCCGATGCTCATTTAGAGTTGTTTAGATAAAATGACTTTTAGAAGGTATCATATACTTTTTTTATACTTCGCTCTCTTTGCTTGCCTGGCTTGCCAAAGGGAGCGAAAACCCCGTTATGTAATAGGGGTGTCACAGTGCAGTGAAGACCTTTGGCGACAAACGATGAACGAGGAGCTAAAACGTGAAGTAGCCCTCTACCAAGCCAATACTGAGTTGCTCATTCGTAGTGTGAAAGACGATACTCCCAAGCAAATTGCCGATATAGAATGGTTTATAGAACAAAAGGTAGATGTGCTTGTCGTTTCGCCTAATGAGTCGGAAGCGTGTACACCAGTTATTGAAAAGGCTTACCAGCAGGGTATTCCCGTGATTTTGGTAGATAGGAAAATTGCTACTGAGAGTTACACTGCCTATGTGGGAGCTAACAATTACCAAATAGGAAAAGAAGCGGGACACTATGCAATAGGTATTCTCAAAGGCAAAGGCAATATAGCCGAAGTGCGAGGTACCAAAGGCTCAACCTCCGATGCGGAGCGTCATAAAGGCTTTGTAGAAGCCCTTAAGAATGCTCCTGAGGTGCAAATAGTAGCCGATACCTGGGGCAACTTCCTCAAAGCAGATGCCAAAGTGCAAATGCAACAACTTTTTCAGCAACACCCCAATATCGACCTTGTGTTTGCGATGAACGACCCAATGGCAGTGGGTACTCACGAAGCAGCGATGCAATTCAACGGTAAGATACCCTTTATCATAGGGGTAGATGCGCTACAACAAGAAGGAATTAGCAATATAGAGAACAACGTGCAAGACGCGTCGTTTATCTATCCTACGGGAGGTGAAAAGGTTATTGACCTTGCAATGAAAATACTCCATAAACAACCTTTTGAGCGCGAGAATATCCTCAATACCGCTGTGGTGGACAAGAGCAATGTGCGTATTTTACAGTTGCAAACAGAGCAAATTGCTCAAAAACAAGCTAAGATAGAGGATATCAATCAGCAGCTGAGTGAGAGCCTTATTCAGCATACTACTCAGCGTACACTCTTCTATATTTCAATTACTGCTATTGGTTTGATTACTATATTTTTGGCAATAGCTATCAGAGCATATCGCACTAAGAGCCGTGCTAATAATCTGTTAGAAAAACAAAACGAAGAAATCAAACGTCAGGCTACCGAATTGCAACAACAAAAAGAACGCTTGGAGGAAATCTCGGCGCAATTAGAAGAGGCAACCCAAGCCAAATTACTTTTCTTTACCAATATTTCTCACGAGTTTAAAACACCGCTGTCGCTCATCTTAGGACCTGTGCAAACGCTTTTGGCTCACAATTCACTTCCCAAAGAAGAACAAGACTTGTTATTCCTCATCAAAAAGAACAGCAACCGACTTTTGCATCTCATTTCCGAAGTAATTGAGTTCCGAAGTTATGAGAATGGCAAGATGCAAATGTACTTCACTAAGGGCAACCTAAAACGGTTTCTTACTGAACTCAATTCTTTTTTTAGTGACCGTATCAAACAAAAGAAACTCAACTTTCAGTTTCTTGCCGAAGATACTTCTTTTGAAATGGCTTTCGATAAGGAAAAAGTGGAGAAAATCTACTTCAACCTGCTTTCTAATGCACTGAAATTTACACCTCAAGGAGGAAGTATCACCGTGTCGTTAGAAAAAGAAGACCTTCCCCTAACCCCCTCCAAAGGAGGAGTAGCTGTGCTGCGTGTGTTCAACAGCGGTTCATATATTCCGAAAGACAAACAAAGTGAGGTGTTTGAGCACTTCTACAAAATAAACCCCGATAGCGAAGGTTCGGGTATTGGTTTGGCTTTGGTACAAGCCTTAGTCGCCTCACACAACGGTACCATCAGCGTAGAGAGTACAGAAGGGGAGGGGACAACCTTTGTCATTCGTCTGCCTTTCACTCAAGAACAAGTATCGGTAAAAGCGGTATACGACAGCAATTACATAGAAACCCATCTCGACTTATTGCCTTCGTTGCCTGCACCTACCGAGAAACTCAAACTACCTACGGCTTCTCCAACGGCTTCGGAGAAACCTACTGTACTGATTGTGGAAGACAACGAGGATATGCGTCAGTTTATTCGATATATCCTCAGTGATGACTATAACCTTATCGAAGCTGAAAACGGTGAAGAAGGCTTTGAAGTAGCTAAAAAGCACCTCCCCGATGTAGTAATCAGCGATGTGATGATGCCCAAAACTGATGGCTTCGATTTATGTCAGTTGATAAAAACTAACGTGGCTACTAATCATATTCCCGTGATTTTGCTCACTGCTTATGCGTTAGACGAGCAAAAGCAAGTAGGTTTTGAGAGTGGTGCCGATGCTTATATTGCGAAACCTTTCAACATAAAATTACTGAAAACACGAGTGCGCAAGCTCATAGAAAACCGTAAGAAGATACGTGAGAGTTTTAGTAATTTCCTCTTAAACGAAACTAAACAAGAGACTTTAGGTAAGGTAGAACAGCAGTTTATCACCGATTTTACGCATTACGTAGAGAACTCTATCGCCAATCCTGAAATGAATATAGACGAAATAGCCGACGCCTTAGGTTTGTCGCGCTCTAACTTATATCGCAAAATCAAATCCCTCACCGACTATTCGCCTAATGAGCTTATTCGTACCATACGAGTAAAATACGCTAAGCAGTTGCTCAACAGCAAAGCCAAGAGCATCTCGGAAGTCGCTTATGAAGTAGGATTTTCTTCTCCTTCCTACTTTGCGAAATGCTTTAAAGATTTTTACAACGAGAGTCCGACAGAGTACTTGGAACGGATTAGGTAATTAATTGTCAATTGTTTTGTATCTTTCCCCCAATTAAATTAATTATTTGAGGTGTCAAAATAATTTCATATATTTGCACTCTGAAAACTAATATATTATGAATTTATTCAAAGGACAAATCCTCTTAGAGTTTACAGAACGCTTTAAAACTGACTTAGATTGCGAAGAATATTTAGCTTCTTTAAAATGGGAAGACGGATATTGCTGTTGCAAATGTGGCCATAAAAAATATCAAATCCGAAAAGATTTTTCGCGTACTTGTAATATCTGTGGATATTAGGATAGAAAATTATGCAGGTAAAATTAGATAAAATTTCAGAGTGGACGACTACGGGATTCAAGCTAAGCAATGGTGCCTATCAATATGCTCCAATAAATGCAAAAAATCATTTTGCACGAGGAAAAGACGAATTTGTTATCTGGAGCAGTGGCGATGACGGCAATAGCTACGGTATCGTTTGGATAAAGGCGGGGCGATGGTCATTCATTCCGTCTCCCGCACAAAAGAAAAGCTGGAATAAGCCCGTTTTGTTGGATACAGGTTCCGATATTTTAATTATTAGCGGAGAAGACAAAAAAGTCTGGTGGGTGTCGTCTCCCGAGCAGAAACCGTGCGAAGTAGTAAGTGAAAACTTGTGTGCTGCAGAGAATATCACGGAGATTTCCACACTTGGCGAAAACGGGGTTTATCCAATTATTTGCCGTGTAGACGGAGAGGTCTTTGCCGCAAATAGTTTTACCTCTCTACACTATGACAATGAGACACATACGCTGCATTGGGACAAGCAACTAACCCCTGTGTTTACAAATGAAAAAGTCCGAAGCAATTTTATGCTATCCTTAGGACGGGCAGAGGGTATCTATCACAAAATGGATTTTAGTTACTCTTATCCCCAGATAGGTAGCCTTATGATAAAAGATAATTCGATTTATGCCTTCGTGGAAGCAGATACAATAAATCCTTGCAGCTTATCACGATTCAAGTATTATTGGTACCTCGAACTCACCCAAGACGGTATTTACAAGAGGAAAATATGGGGAAAGGAAAAATTGGAAAAGCTTGCACAAAAACAAGGTTTGAGGGGAAAATTCAGCGCCCAAAAAGAATATCTAATCCTATCTCCGATTTTCAAGACAGATGAATGGAAAGGAAACCAAAAACTGTTGAGATTGTCTGACCTGGAGCTTCTCGATATTACATTCCCAAGAGGATATTCCAAATTCAGAATTATGGATATTTGGGATAATTACGTATTTATTAGCGACGAGGCAGACCATATCGCCCTCTGCAAAATGGTGGTATAGATGATTTCAGAAAAGGAGATGGTTATGTATAAAAATATCATTCTTGATAAAATAATGATTTTCTAAACAAAGAGGGATTTAGTTTTATATTGTATCTCATTATCAAACCGTTATATCCGTCAATCTAACCATTTGCTCATTCAATTTTAAACCTATTTTTGTACAATTCTTCATCAAAATAAACATCTGATTGCGCTCCTTTATTAAAGCTAAATCTTTTTTCTACCCTTAAAAAGCTAATAATCCATTTATTTATTGTATCTTTGCACAAAGTTCCTGAATTTTGGTGTTCTTTCTCAAACACAAATTTACTAATTTTCGGGAACTTTTATTTTATTTGAAAAGTTTAAACAACTTCATAAACTTTGCATATTGGAATATGTATAGAATGAGTTTATTGACGTTAATAGAATATCTGTAGTTTATTTATTAAGTTCGATTCTCACATAATTCGTAATTTGTTTATGGTCAACATGACCTAATTTCATAGAAGGTAAGTATTTATAAAAAAACTAAAAAAGAGATTTATGAGCATTAGATTGTATAAGAATATTTTATTGTTCTTATTTTTATGGGTTAATACATCGGCTTGCATTTCTGCTGATACAACAAAAACTGTGGAGAGTAAGACAATAGGAAATGGAGTGATAATCACTGAGGCAAAAGGATGGTTAGAGACTGTTTACGCTAAATGGAAACCTATAGCTGGAGCTGATGGTTATAATGTTTATGTGAAAGGTGGGCAACATGCTGATTATAGCAAGGTTGATGCCGAGTTGATACGCTTATATAATGGCTATGTACGAGTTGATATTCCAGGATTAAAAGCTGGCACTTATTCTCTGAAAATTGTAGCTGTGAAAGGTGGGGAAGAAACCCAATCGGGTGAGGTAACAGGGCTGAAAGTCTTGAATTATCTACGTGAGGGCTTTGCTCATAAGAACTATTCGGGTGTAGGTGCTTATAATGATGATGGTACATTGAAGCCAGGTACGGTTGTTATTTATGTTAATAAAGACAATGCTAAAACAGTCAGTGCTCGTTTAGGTAAGGCTACGTTCACAGGTCTTCAGGCTATTCTTAACGCTTATCAGAAAGGCAATATCACCACACCATTGTCTGTTAGAATCTTAGGTTTACTTAGAAATGGTGATACTGATGCTTTTGGAAGCAGTACAGAAGGTATACAGATTAAGGGAAAACAGGCAGATAGTGAGATGAATATTACCATTGAAGGAATTGGTGAGGATGCCAGTATCTATGGTTTTGGCTTTTTAGTAAGGAATGCTAAGAGTGTTGAATTTCGCAATTTAGGTATCATGCGAGCTATGGACGATGGTGTGTCACTTGACACAAATAATTCTAATATATGGGTTCATCACATGGATTTATTCTACGGAAGGGCGAGCGGTGGAGATCATATTAAGGGAGATGGTTCTATTGATGTGAAGACTGATTCAAAGTTTGTCACAATAGACAACTGTCATTTCTGGGACACAGGAAAGACGAGTATGTGTGGTATGAATAAAGAAACAGGTCCTAACTATATCACTTATCACCACAACTGGTTTGATCATAGTGACTCTCGTCATGCACGTGTTCGTACGATGAGCGTTCATTTATGGAATAACTACTATGATGGTTGTGCAAAATATGGAATTGGTGCAACGATGGGTTGCAGTGTTTTCTCAGAAAACAACTATTTTCGTGCTACAAAGAATCCTATCTTGATATCAAAGCAGGGAAGTGATGAAAAAGGTGCTGGCAAATTCTCTGGTGAGCCTGGAGGTATGGTGAAAGAGTATGGAAGTTTATTTACAGAGAAGGGATCAGAGAATGCTTATACTCCAATTAGCTATGCAGATAATAACAGCAGCTTTGATTTTTATCATGCTATTTCACGTAATGAAAAAGTACCAGCCTCTGTTAAAACGCTTCATGGTGGAAATACCTATAACAACTTTGATACAAATACTGTACTAATGTATTCCTATAACCCAGATGCAACCTCTCTTGTTCCTTCTCAAGTCACGGGATTCTATGGAGCAGGACGTTTGAATCATGGCTCTTTGCAGTTTAAATTTAACAATGCTATCGAAGATACGAATTCTACTCCTATACCAGCATTGGAAGCACTTATTGATGCTTATTCAGGTAAGTAGTTTGGTAAAGGGCTATATGTTTGTAGCTTGAAAAGTATACTTTGATAAGAGGTTGTAAGGCTATGTTTTACGTTTATTTTTTGTCAACCTTGTAGTTTTGGGTGTATATAATAAACATTTTTAAACGTTTTTTTAGGAACTTGGAGACAAACCCTTATAGGAGCATTCCATTTCAAGTTATATCAAGACACTTGTGTCTTATTATCAAATCTTTATATCCGTCAAGCCAACCATTTGCTTGTTCAATTTTAAGCCTATTTTTGTACGACTCTTCATCAAAATAAACTCGTACGGACGGAAATTAGAGAATGAGGTGGGGCTATAAACTCGCACTAACGGGGGAACAACTTTTTTGGGTACAACTTTGGCAAAGGTGCGTGCCACACAGGCAAAAACTTTGAGATGAAAAAGCGATAGGTTGGGACTGTTAGGAGTATTCGGAAGAAAACGGAGATTTTCAGAAGGAGGTTAAGAGAGTTTTTGATGAAAAAAGGGTGTAAGGAGGGGGTTTTTGATAAAAAAAGGCTGTGAGGAGGGTGGAGTCTTAGCTTATAGGGAGCTTATAGGAAGCGGGTGGGGTTAGCTTATAGAGAGCTTATAGGAAGCTTATACGAATCTTGGAAGATTGGTATAGAAAGGGTGTGGGAGGGAGGGTTTTTGATGAAAAAAGGCTATTAGATGGGGGTTTTTGATAAAAAAAGGCTGTGAGGAGGGTGGAGTCTTAGCTTATAGGGAGCTTATAGGAAGCTTATACGAATCTTGGACGATTGGTATAGGAAGGGTGTATAAGTAGTTGATTCTTACTGTAATACAACAGTGAAAAAAATGTTAAAAGCAGGGTTTCGAGACGAAAGAAAAGGGAATAGACACTAGGCCTTAGGCCATAGGCACTAGGGGGAAGTATGACGGAAAATCAAAAGAAACCTCCCCCTATTCACATACTCCGCTCTCGCGGACTTCCGTTTAAAGGGGGAATGTGATGACGGAAAAGGGAAGAGATGACGAGTAGCGAATGACGAATGATGAGGGTAATGTGGTGAAAAACTTCTTTTGGAAAATTGTTATAAAAAAGGTATGAAGCATTGGTTTTAAGTGAGATTTTTTTGTGTATTCGCGATTGATTTTCTACTTTTGCGCCTTATTAAATATATGCTTAAAAACGATGAAACGATTACTTTATATGTTATTGGCGCTATTGTCTTCGACTTCTGTCTATTCACAAATGCTTTTTTCGGAAAACCTTACTATGACGATAGACAGCACCAAAACTCTGCAAGGGAGCCTAATGCCTATCTTGGATTTTAAAACCGAAAAAGAAGATGTCTTCACTTTTAAAAATACGGCTAACCTCAACTTGCTCATCAATTGCAATAGGGTTATTAATGTAATTAACAAATTTGAGTTATCTACTTATGGTAGTCAAGTAATATTAAGTGGTGGCTATGTGCATATGGAGTACCGCTACTTGTTAGACCACGCTTTTGAGGTGTATCCTTATGCTGAGTCGCAATGGGCAGAGAGCAGGGGAATGAACCACAAGATTTCTACCGGCTTACAATCGCGTTATCGGTTGCTGAATACTCAATCCTCGCTGATGTTTGCTGCGGTGGGCTTGTTCTTTGAATACGAAAAATGGGAATATCCTGCTCCCGATAACGTTGAGGCTACTTATGCTTACAGTCGTAGTATCAAAAGTCATTTATCGCTCAGTTATAAACTTCGAATAGGTGAAAAATGGGAGCTTACCACTACTGCCATTCATCAAACTAGACCTGATAGTACTTTTAAGGAAGCGCGCTATGGTGGGGCTATCGACCTTAAATACAATATTACGCCTACCATAGGTATACTTGGTACCTACCGACTTATCTACGACTCTGCCCCTATTGTACCTATAAAAAAGGACTATCATTCGCTTGAAGTAGGGCTTAATATTTCTTTCTAATTTCCCCATTTGCTAATTTTCTCATTTTCTGATTAACATTATGTATACAATTCCTTATATTGAATCCGAGGAATTTTTCTATTTGGATGTATTTTAAAATTGCTTTTAGGATTGTTGGCTCTTGCCTTAATCATCAACAAATCGGGCAAGGGTAATTTGGCACCGAGTTCGGCAATGGATCAGGTGCAAAATTACGTACTTGGGGGTATTATTGGAGGTGTAATTTACAGTCCATCGGTGAGTATCTTTCAGTTTGCTATCGTATTGGCTATTTGGGCATTCCTTATCATAGGGTTACGTGAGTTAAAAACTAAAAACCAAGCTTTTAGGAGGTTTATAGACGGCGCCCCTGTGATTGTTATCAATCGTGGTAAGATAGATATAGCCGCCTGCAAAAAAGCTAAAATTACGGCACACGAACTCGCTTTCAAACTGCGCAAAGAAGGGGTATACTATATCAGAGAGGTAAAAAGAGCGGTACTTGAACAGAATGGAGAACTCATTATCGTGTTGGCAGGAGAAGAAAACCCCAAATATCCTGTCATTACCGATGGGATTATTCAAAAAAGCGTGCTGGAAGATGTAGATAAAAGCGAAGAATGGCTACTTGGAGAGCTACAAAAGACAGGATACAGCAATCCTTCTGAGGTATTTTTAGCAGAATACGAAAATGCTCAGATAAAAGTTATACCCTATATTTAGTAACAATGAGAAAGAAAAGCCCTCAAAAACATTTTGCTATTCGTTGTTATTTTATTATCTTTGCCCAAAATACTTAATTGCTATTACAATGAAGTTAAAACATATTACTCTTTTGGTAGCCTCTACTTTTGTACTAGGGGCTTGTAATCAATCTAAAACAGCTTCTGAGCAAGAAGCGCAAACTCCTCAAAAACCGCTTATCAGCTATGTAGACCCGTTTATTGGTACTGGCGGACACGGACATACCTACCCTGGAGCGACTACGCCTTTCGGTATGATACAAGTGAGCCCAGTGAATGGTCTCAGCAACTGGGATTGGTGCTCAGGTTACCACTATTCCGATAGCCTTATGGTAGGTTTTGGACATTTGAGCCTTAGTGGTACAGGTATAGGCGACCTAAACGACATCTTGCTAATGCCTACTACTAAAGAATATGACCTCAGTGTACTGAAATACGGACGCAAAGAGCAATACCCTGTGAATGCCCAAGAGTTTCGCGATATGGTGCCTTATAAATCGAAGTACAGCCACAAGAACGAAAAAGCAGAACCTGGCTATTACCAAGTGTATTTAGAAGACCCCAAAGTGAATGTAGAGCTCACTGCGGCACAACGTTATGCTGTACATCGTTATACCTTTGAAAAAGGTGCAGAACAATCAGTACTATTGAACTTGGGATTTGCAATCAACTGGGATAGCCCTACCAAAACTTCTTTTAGCAAATCGGATAAGAAGTTAGACGCTAATAATAACGACAATATTATTACAGGTTATCGTTATAGTACTGGCTGGGCTGAAAACCAAAAAGTGTTCTTTGCGATTCAGTTTTCTAAGCCTATAAAAAATATTACCTATCAAAAACACAAAGATGATGTTACTTCAGGGCAAATCTTCTTTGATAATACTGATGAGAAGTTAGAGGTAAAAGTAGCCGTTTCGTCAGTAAGTGAAGAAAATGCTTTAGATAACTTGGAGTTATACAACGCTCCTAATTTTGATAAAACCAAATCATTAGCACAACAACAATGGGAGAAGACCCTCAGCAGTATAGTAGTAGAAACCCCTGTCGATTCACTCAAAACAATTTTCTATACTGCCCTCTATCACGCACAAGTAGCGCCTGTAACTTTCTCTGATAAAAATGGTCAGTTCCGCCTACAAAACGATGAGATCGCAAAAACAGAAGGCACAGCTTATTCTACCCTTTCTCTGTGGGATACTTTCCGCGCCGAGCACCCACTGCTTACCCTTTTGCAACCCAAAGTAACTGCTGATATTATCAACTCTATGTTAGCCTACTATCAAGTGCACAAAGTGCTACCCGTTTGGACACTTTATGGCAATGAAACCAATACAATGACGGGCTATCACTCGGTAGCAGTGATTGCCGAAGCCTACCTTAAAGGCGTACGTGGTTTTGATGCTGAAAAGGCTTATGAGGCAATGAAAACTACAATGATGCAAGACGCACGGGGACTCAAAGCGTACAAAAAATATGGTTACATACCTTATAACGCAGGGGTAGACGAGTCGGTTACCATTACCCTTGAATACGCTTACGACGACTGGTGTGTAGCGCAAATGGCTAAAGCCTTAGGTAAAACCGAAGATGCCGACTTCTTTACCAAACGCTCTGAAGCCTACACTTATTTATTTGATAAAGAAACGGGCTTTATGCGCGGTAAAAGTACCGACGGTAAATGGCGCACACCTTTTGACCCTAAACGCTCCGACCACCGCGAAAACACCGACTATACCGAAGGTAATGCTTGGCAACACAGTTGGTTTGTGCCTCACAACGTACAAGGACTTATCAGCTTATTTGGAGGCAATGAACCTTTTGTAACACACTTAGAAAAACTCTTTACCGAAAGTTCTGAAATCACCGGTGATAACACCTCTCCTGATATTTCAGGACTCATAGGTCAGTATGCACACGGCAATGAACCTAGCCACCATATTGCCTATATGTTCAACGTAGCAGGACAACCTAAGAAAACTCAATATTGGGTAGATCGCATCTTGCAAACTCAGTATAACACTACCCCTAACGGACTCAGTGGTAATGAGGATTGCGGACAGATGTCGGCTTGGTACATTTGGAGTGCTATGGGCTTATATCCTATGAACCCAGCTTCTACCGAGTATGAATTCGGTCGTCCACTTTTTGATAAAGTAACCATACACTTGCCTAACGGAAAGACTTTTACAATCATTGCTAAAAATGTGTCTAAAGACAATAAATATATCCAATCCGTAAAACTCAACGGCAAAGAATATACCCAATGGCATATTTCTCACCAAGACCTTCTAAAAGGCGGTGAATTAGTTTTTGAAATGACAAACAAATGAAAAGAAATATCTTAATCACAGGAGGAGCTGGCTTTATTGGCTCTCACGTCGTGAGGCTATTTGTAAACAAATACCCCGACTATCACATTTTTAACTTAGATAAGCTCACTTATGCTGGTAACTTAGAGAATGTTGCTGATGTAGCCAATGCCCCTAACTATACCTTTATACAAGCGGATATTTGCGACTACGAGCGTATGAAAGCCCTCTTCGCTGAACATCGCATTGATGGGATTATTCACCTCGCTGCCGAAAGTCACGTGGATAGAAGTATTGAAGACCCTTTTATCTTCGCGAAAACGAACGTGATGGGTACTTTGAGCCTTTTGCAAGCAGCGCGTGAAGTGTGGAAAGATAATATGCAAGGCAAACGCTTTTATCACGTCTCTACCGACGAGGTATATGGAGCCTTAGAAATAGGCGAAGCACTCTTTACAGAGCAAACGCCTTACGACCCTCAATCACCGTATTCGGCTTCCAAAGCTTCATCTGACCATTTTGTAAGAGCTTATCACAACACTTACAAACTGCCTGTGGTGATTTCAAACTGTTCCAACAATTACGGTTCTCACCAGTACCCTGAAAAGTTAATACCGGTGTGTATCTATAATATTGTAGATAATAAGCCGCTACCTATCTATGGCAAAGGGGAAAATATTCGCGATTGGCTTTTTGTGGAAGACCACGCTCGTGCTATCGATACTATTTTCCACCAAGGGAAAGATGGTGATACCTACAACATTGGGGGCTTTAACGAATGGCGTAATATCGATTTGGTGAAGGTTATCATCAAAGAAGTAGATAAGCAGTTAGGTCGCCCTGAAGGTACTTCCGAAAAACTCATTACTTTCGTAACCGACCGTGCTGGTCACGACCTCCGTTACGCTATTGATGCTACTAAATTGAAAAATGAACTCGGTTGGGAACCTTCTTTGCAGTTTGAAGAAGGTATACAGAAAACCGTAAAATGGTACCTAGCGAATAGGTAAAAGGTAAAAGATAAAAGGTAAAACAGAGGCAACTATATAGTAACCTCTGTTTTTTCTATTCTATAATTTGTTAATTATCTCATCTTCTACATACCACTTGGTTGGTGTATTTTAGGTTTACGATGTTATATTCATTCAGTTTATCAGTCTTCTCCAATTGCTTGTAAAAGGCTTTGAGGTTTGCTTTCTTCAGCGCTTCGTCTTCAAACTTGCCGAAAACGACCTTAAAGTGAGGTACACGCATTAAAAACTCGTATTCTCCGTTAGGCTTTACCAATACTTCGGTGATGTTCTCAGCCAGCCATTGGTCGTTTTGGATAAACTGCATCAATGCATAGGAGGCTTGCCAATAGCGCTCGGTATTACCTCTGAGGATAGGCACGCGTGCTGAGTAAGAACTTGAAAGAGGCATCTTCTTTCCTTGTGTATCCATATAATACACTCCATTGCCGTCGTATACACGTGCGATAGGCTCTCGCTGTTTGATTTTAGCATTCAGAGTGCCGTCGATAGTGCAAAATACTTCCGATTTCTCAATCATCACATTGTTGTCTAAGAGCTTTTCGATTTCGCTTAAACGAAGGAGTCCCATAGGGTGCTTTGCTTGTGGGTCTTTGAAGATAGTGCGCCGTATGGCATCATCGGTAACGTACATATTCTCGTCCTGATGGTCTACCACCACCTCTTTTACGGTACGTGTTTTATTACGCCCTGAAGCAAACAACTGTATACAAAAGGGCAAAAAAACGATGACGAATATTTTTATGATTTTTTTTATGTACATTTTTCTTTATTTGATATCGTAACCAAACCTGCGCAATTGTCGCACATTGCTACGCCAATCTTTGTTTACTTTTACGAAAAGTTCTAAGTGTATTTGTTTGCCGAAAAACTTCTCTAAATCAGCACGAGCTTCAATGCCTACTCGCTTTAAGGCTTCTCCTTTATGACCTATGATAATCCCCTTTTGGCTCTCGCGTTCTACCATTATCACTGAGCGAATGTGAATAATCGCCTCGCTATCGGCAAAACTTTCGGTCTCTACTTCTACCGAATAGGGAATTTCCTTCTTGTAGTGCAATAGTATCTTTTCGCGTATAATCTCGTTTACAAAGAAACGCTCCGGTTTATCGGTGAGTTGGTCTTTTGGGAAAAATGCAGGTGACTCTGGCAAGAGTTCTATAATGCGGTTGAACACCACTTCGGTTTGAAAGTTGCGCAAAGCCGAAATAGGATATATCTCGGTGCGAGGCACTTTTTCTTTCCAGTAGGCGACTTGTTCCTCTAATACACTTTGGTCGGAAGTATCCACTTTGTTAATCAGCAACAATACAGGCACGTCCAACTGGTTGATGCGCTTAAAGAAAGCCTCGTCTTTCAGCTCTTTTTCGCCTATTTCTACCATATAAATGAGAATGTCGGCGTCTTCGAAAGCACTCTTTACAAAGTCCATCATCGAGGCTTGTAAGGCGTACGATGGCTTGATAATACCGGGGGTATCCGAAAAAACTATCTGAAAATCATCACTACTTACGATACCAAAAATACGGTGTCGCGTGGTTTGTGCCTTGGAGGGGATAATAGAGAGTTTTTCGCCTACAAAGGCGTTCATAAGGGTAGATTTCCCTACGTTGGGGTTCCCGATGATATTTACAAATCCAGCTTTGTGCACTTGTTAATTGTTATTTGTTAATTGATTCAGCCATTCCTTTGCCCCAATGAGGATGATTAGGCGTTTTTGGAGTAAAATGTTCGAACTTCTCTAAGGCTTTTTGGAGCATTGGTTTAGCTTTTGCTACGCCCCCACCAAATATTTTGGGTGTAAAGTAAATGCCAATAGCACGAATGAGATAGGGTCTTGGGTTTTTGGGGTTTTCTTTAATAGATTTCTCGGAATACTCACGACTCAGCTTACCGTATTTAGCTCCTCGAAACATTGGGTTTACCTTCACTTTGGCACTATACAGATAGGCATATAAGGCGTTGATTTCCGATGCATCGGCATCGGGTTGTTTTTCAGCTATCTTTATGTACTTTTCTGCCAGATTGCAATAACTGTCAATAGACCCTCCCGATGATTGGTCGGCAAGGCGGATATTTGTGTAAGCTACGTAGTAATTAACTAACCAATTAGTAGGCGCAACAGTGGTAAGGTGTTCAAAGTCGTTTGCCAAAGTTTGCAGTTCTTTAAGATTATAGCTTTTGTCTAAGAGTTTTACTTTTTCCGTAAGCATTGTCTCCACATCTTGAGCAGAAACTACAGAACAAACTAATAGTAGAAAAAAAGTAATATATCTATTCATTCGTAACTTGTCATTTGTTATTATCTTCTTCCTTTTGGTTTTTTAGCAGGAGCTGAAGGGGTAGGAGAGGAGTTAGTTTTTTGGGTATCTGTCTCTTCTTTCTTTTTCTCTTTTTTATAAAGAGGAATGAGATAGCTGAGAGTATAGTTGAAATTCACACCAAAACGACTCCCTTCATATACCCGACCAAAGGCAGGAATATAGTAGTTAGGGAAACCACTACTGCCCGTTTGAGCCACCAAAAGACCTACGCGCACACTTGCTCCTGCGTAAAGGTTGTGTAAGAGTTCCGCTTTAATGCCCAATACGAGTTCCAACCAATGGGCTGTACGTCCGTCGTATTTCTTTAAGAAAGAAGGGTCGGAGCCTGTGATAGTTTCGTTCCAATATTGGTTATCTTTATGGATAATATACGAGGTAAGGTCTTGAGAGAAAAGCGAAATGCCATAGCGAGCCCCCACGTAAATCATATTCTCCATACCATACCAATTGCCATAGGTGTTATAATCGAAACCAGCACGTAAAAATTGACCTTCGGTAGAGTAAGTAAAGAAATCTTCGTTTTTAGTTCTTTTTTCCATACCGAGTTCAGCAGCGAAGTAGTAGTTGGTTGTTAGGCGGTAATCGCCTACCAATTCGAGTCCGTAGTAATCCTTATCAAAGAAAGGGCGTACCAGTTTGCTCAGGTCGGCACCTACGCGCAAGCCATACCGCTGTTTGTACACAGGGGCTTCTTGTTTTTCGGGTAGGGCGATAGTAGTTTGTGAGGTCGTGCGGGTAGCCGTTTGAGCCATTGCACCTAAGCCCCACCAAATACTAATGATACAAATGTATATGAGCTCTTTTTTCATTATCTACGGTAGTGTTCTTGATGTTAAGACCTTTTAGCCAAGAGGTATTTGTATCTTGAATGGTAGCTGAAAGGCTGTTGTAAGTAATTTTCACTCCACAAGCCTTGCTTACGAACGACTGTTCGGGAGTATAAGTGAGCGTGAGGGTTGCGGTGCTAGTGGTAGTACCTGAAACTACGGTTTGGAACAAGTAGGTAGTAGGGGACTCCAAGCGCAAAGGTAGTGCAAGTGAATCTAAAGTTGCACTGCTTACCAGAGGCGTAGTATTTCCTTCGCCATAAACTGTAAGGTTAGTTACGCTAAAAGGCGTACGGGTGTTATTTTGGTTGTAGAAACGTACCACCAAGCGAGGTGTATTCACGCTGTGGTCGCAAAGGTCGTCGGACTCACAACTTATCAACATTGAAAGCGAGAGTATTAAAAATGATATAAAGATAGTTCTTTTCATTATCAAAAATAAAGTTGGTGCAAAGATACGAAATAATTACAAATGACAAAAAAAACTTCACAGAGCAACTTAGCATTGATACTTATAAAGTGGCAATCGTTGTAATGGTAGTAGGGATACCTATTCTTTGGTTAGTGAATTTGTTTAAGAAATAAAATATGTATTGCAAAAGAATCGTAAATTACCAAGGAGAGAAATCTTTTTTGCAAACGATTTTCAAACAAGTAGCTAAAAAATGTTTAATTTGTTGTAATTTGTTCAATTGCTGAGGTGGTTGTCTCATTCATTTTTCATACAAAAAACAAAGAGCCCGAAACGGAACGCTTCGGGCTCTTCGATATATTATACTATTCTTCTAATCAAGCAGATATGATACGATCATCACCTTCTAAAAAGGTAGAACTGATACGATATGTAATTTGACATAGGTCATCTTTCTTCGTGTATATCTTTATTTAGTTAAACAAATATTCTTGAAGTCGGGGGCAAAAAGTGTGACTATTTTTTGAATATGCAAAAAATAGGCTATTATTTTACCTAAATAAATTCATCGGCTTCTTTATTGGCGACCAAACGGAAGCCTTCGCCGTGAATGTTTAGGATTTCCACTTTGTCGTCCTTTTTCAAGAGTTTACGCAGTTTTGCGATATATACGTCCATACTGCGAGAGGTGAAATAGTTGTCGTCTTTCCATATTTTGGAAAGGGCTAACTCACGTGACATAAAATCATCGGTGTGTAAGGCGAGCAAACGCAAAAGTTCATTTTCCTTAGGGGAGAGTTTTACAGGTTCTTCGTCCTTATATTTGAGAATACGCAATTTGGTATTGAGGAAGAATCTTCCTATTTCGAATTCAAACTTATTGTCGTCTACCATTGTTTCGATGCTTTTACGTTGCAAAATTGAACGTATTTTCATCAATAGGATTTCGGAGTCGAAGGGTTTGTTTAGGTAGTCATCAGCTCCTGAGCGATATCCTTTTATCACATCTTCGCGCATTGTACGAGCTGTAAGGAAGATAATAGGTATTTTCTCATCTTTCTCACGAATTTCTTTGGCTAAAGTAAAACCGTCTTTATAAGGCATCATCACGTCTAATATACACATATCGTATGTTTCTTTCTTAAACTTTTCGAAGCCTTCCATACCGTTTTTAGCTAAGGTAACGTCGAAGCCACTCATTACCAAATAGTCTTTTAGTACAGTGCCGAAGTTGGGGTCATCTTCTACTAAGAGAATGTGTTTATTGTCCGTAGAAGCATTTGAACTGTAATAGTTTCCGTCTGTATTCATTTTTTTATTGTTTTAGGCAATTATGAATTAAATTGTTAAGTTCTTAAATTATATTACTGGCAATTTGATAAAGAAGGTACTCCCTTTTCCTTTGTCGCTTTCTACATTGATGCTTCCTTGATGGTATTCTACGATACTTTTCACGTAAGCAAGCCCTAACCCGTGTCCTTTTACGTTGTGTAAATCGCCAGTATGTTCTCTATAAAACTTGGTAAATACGTGTTTCATAGCCTGTCTGCTCATTCCTTGTCCTCTGTCTTTTACACGTATTAGTATTTTATTCTTTATATTTTCAGTATAAATGTCTATTTCGGGGGCATTAGGTGAGTATTTGATAGCATTTTCAATCACATTTACAAATACATTAGTAAGGTGTGATTTGTTTGCTGATACATCGCCGTTTTCTGCTAAAAAGTGAGTGCGCAATACGCCTCCACGTTCGTCGAGCATTACTTGTAGGTGCCCTATCGCATTGCTTATAAGTTCGTGCACGTCCAAGGGTTCTCTCTCTAAATGCAAGTTTCCTTTTTCGAGACGTGATATTTGCAAAATGTTTTCTACCTGAGCCAGCATTCGCTTGTTTTCCTGTTTGAGTATTTTTACATATCCTTTTATTTTCTCAGGGTCGTGCAGGGCAACAGGTGTTTTGAGACTGTCGAGCACTAAGTTCATAGTGGCAATAGGTGTTTTGAACTCGTGCGTCATATTATTGATGAAATCAGTTTTGATTTCGGAAATGCGACGTTGAGTGATGAGCTGGTGGAAGGTAACCACAAACACACCTATAACTATTAGTAAAAATACTACTGATAGGGTTGCTACCCCTATTACTGATGATAGTACATAGCGTTCGCGCTGAGGGAATACTACTGCTAATTCATATACTGAATCATCGGAGCTATTGCCTCCAAAAAGCAAGGTGCGATATTCCTTAGTTTCATTAGGGTCAAAGTACTTAGAGTGTATCTTCGATAAGATATTGCGGTTATACACGGCAAACTCGAAAGGTAAATTCAAGCCTCTTTTTTTGAGTTTTTGCTCTAAGAGTGTGTTTATTTGGCTTACGGACACTCGTTCGCTAAGGGTTTGTTGCCTTATGATACTCTTAAAAGATTCTTCTATCATTAAGCGCTCAATCTCGGGTAATTCACTTAGCTTTTCGTAGGCTTTTATGATAGGCAACTGTTTGTTATCTATATTATTACCTCTGTTGATGTGCTGAAAACTTTCTCTGTTTGTATAGTTCTTTAAGGTAAAAGAATCGGAGAGTTTCAAATCATCGATGAGTACAGGGTTGCGCAGATTGGTAGCTAAAGCGTAATCTTCCTCTAAAATACCGTGTTTATAAATAAAGGTCTCTTTGCTTAGTTTGTTTTCTTGCACATAGATAAACTCTCGCAGATGACTGTCTTTGAGCTTTAAGGTGCTATCATTCTCACGCAAATAGATAATTTGAGCTACGTATTTATCGATTTCATCTTGTTCTATTTGTTTAGCTACATAGTTGAGTGTCTGCTGAATAGAATAGGTGAAAGCCTCTTCTTTATCGTCGATGGCTGATTTAATCCAATACCCTTGTATGGCAATAATCCCTACAAGGGAAAGGCTTATGAGCACTACTGCGAGTATGTATAATCGCTTATTCATCGGGCAAAGTTAAAACAAATATTTCATATAAAAAACAAATTCTCTTAAAAATTTAACAAAAGATTAAGGAGTACCCTTTTTAAGAGGGCTAAAATACTGTGGTTTTTCTTTTATAAACCCTTGTTTTTACTAAGGAAGAGAAGCGACAATGTTAAATATAATACCAAAAATGCCAATAATGCCAAAAATACCGATGAGAAAATTAGAAAATGAGAAAATTAGGAAATTAGCAAATGAGTAGTGATAAAAAAGGTTTTTTGACGGGTCTGAC
>NZ_KB291171.1:57396-77723 GCF_000318255.2 Capnocytophaga sp. oral taxon 380 str. F0488 | reverse complement strand
TATAGAAAGGGTATATAAGTAGTTGATTTATACTGTAGTACAACAACGCTAAAAATGTTAAAAACAAGGTTTCGAGGCGAAAGAAAAAAGAATAGGCACTAGGCCTTAGGTCATAGACACTAGGGGGAGTATGACGGAAAAGTGCGAGCCACACAGGCAGGTGCGAGTCGCACGGGTAGGAGCAAGTCGCACGGTCAGTGAGGAATGAACGAAGAATGAACGAGGAATGAACGAGGAATAGACGAAGAATGAACGAAGAATGAACGAAGAATGAACGAAGAATGAACGAAGATAAGGTGGAGATAAGGTGGAGATAAGACAAAGATAAGACAAAGACAAGAATGTTTGAGAAGAGAGGATTGCTTAATGAAAAATGGGGTTTTTGAGGGGATATGATGTGGTTATGATAAAAAAGTGAGGTAAAAAGTTTGTATATAAAAATAAAGTTGTATCTTTGCACCTTGAAAAATGAACAATTGATTACTAAACTTGTAGAAAATGAGAAAGTTAAAAGAATACGATATTTCTTTTGCAGGCTTAAAACAGGGGAGACATCAATTTGTTTATGAGATTGACAAAGCGTTTCTGCAACTGTTTAATTTTGACGAGGTGAATGATATTCATCAGCAAGTAATCGTTGATTTAGACAAGAAGAGCAACTTGTTGGAACTGCATTTTCACAACAGGGGTACTGTGAATGTGAATTGTGATGTTTCTAATGAGCCTTTTGACTTGGCAGTAGAAGGAACACTTTTTTTGGTGGTGAAGTTTGGTGAAGAGTATAATGATGACGATGAAGAAATCTTAATACTTCCTCACGGAGAATACCAACTGAATGTGGCACAATATATATATGAACTTATTGTGTTGTCAATCCCTGCTAAGCGTGTACACCCTGATGTTTTGAATGGGACGATGCACTCGGCGGTATTAGATAAATTGGAAGCACTTGCTCCAAGAGAGCACCACAATACGGTGACTATAGACCCGCGTTGGGAAAGTTTAAAGAATTTAATAACAGATAAATAATATAAAGAATTAAGTAATGGCACATCCTAAGAGACGACAATCAAAAACAAGAAGAGATAAGAGAAGAACCCACGACGTAGCGGTAGTTCCTCAAATAGCAAAAGATCCAACAACTGGTGAAAACCATTTGTATCACCGCGCACACTGGCACGAAGGTAAATTGTACTACCGTGGACAGGTGCTTGTGGATAGTACAGAAGAAGCAAAATAGCTTTGCTTCATTTGATTTTATAAGATTATAAAAAAAGAGAACAATATTAATATTGTTCTCTTTTTTTGCTTTGTGAGGGCGATTTGCAAATCGCCCCTACAATATAACTAAAGGAAATAGATTATCAAGATAGTCTACTTTGACAAAGGTCGTTGCATAACCGTAGCACGACAAGCGATTAAAATTTTGGCAAAGTAAATACTGATTGTAAAATGATTGTACTGTGAATTAGCTTTTTGGGGTGTCTTCTTGAGGGTCTTCTTCTAAGAAACCTTTGGCTAATAGAAGGTTGTACCATTGGATTATTTTCTTAATATCGCTGGCATACACACGGTCGCGGTCGTAATTAGGGAGTACTTGAGAGAAATACTCTTCGAGAGTAGCTCCATCGGATTTTGGAGAGATACGCGCTTCTTTTCCTTCTTCAAAGTTCTTCATATTAGTAAAAACTTCGGTGAGAGGCACTTCTTTTTCGAGTGTATAAATTGCGATTTCAGATAATAGGCTCACGTTGTTGCGAATGCCTACTGATATACGCTTACCATCGGCTAACGAAGTGGCTAAGAAACCAGAGCGTGTTTGAGTTTCTAAGTGATATAAACCAGGTTTGCCAGAAATGGCTAATACTTTTGTTAGATTCATTGTATTTATTTAAGAGTTAAAAAGTTAAGAGTTAAAAGTTATGAGTGTTACTAATTATAACTGTAAGTTAGTGTACTATCTTTTGTTTTTGGCATCAAAGAATTTCATTCGGTAGTCTACCTTTACCTTTCCTTTACTGATATTAGCCAGCTTACTTTTGATGAGTTGGCGTTTAAAAGAAGAGAGTTTATCGGTGAACAGAATGCCTTCGATATGGTCGTATTCGTGCTGAATGATACGAGCCGCGAGTCCGCCAATGGTAAGTGTTTGCTTATTAAAGTCTTCATCGAAGTATTCAATGGTGATTTGCTTGTGCCTGCTAACGTCTTCTCGTACGCCAGGAATACTGAGGCACCCTTCGTTGAAGTTCCAAGTATCGCCTGTTTCTTCTACTATTTTGGCATTGATAAAAGTTTTTTTGAAGCCTTTTAAGAAAGTTTGTTCTTCTTCTGAAAGCTCATCGTCATCGGCGAAAGGAGAGGCATCTACTACGAACAAGCGTATAGAGAGCCCTACCTGAGGAGCAGCGAGCCCTACGCCATAAGCGGCATTCATAGTGTCGTACATATTAGCAATCAGTGTTTTGAGTTGAGGATAATCGGGGGGGATTTCAGTTCCTACCTTTCTGAGCACTGGGTCGCCATAAGCAATAATAGGTAAAACCATTGTGTTTTAATTTGTTTATCGGGCGCAAAGGTAAGAATAATTTGGAAATTAGCAAATGAGCAAATGAGAGAATGAGAAAATGAGGAAATGAGAAAATGAGGAAATGAGAAAATGTGGAAATGAGGAAATGAGAAAATGTGGAAATGAGAAAATGTGGAAATGAGAAAATGTGGAAATGTGGAAATGAGGAAATGAGAAAATGTGGAAATGAGAAAAGTTTGTTGTATCTTTGCACCAGAAAGAAAAGCTACACAGTTATACCGTGTAGTGTTTTTCCTTTTTTAGGGAAGAATGGAGGAAAAAACTCTTAATAAAACGCCTTTTTATTTAACAGAATACAAAATGCACAACGAGAGAGTGTAAAAGACGCTATCTGTTGATTTGCAGTATGTTTAATGTGTAAAAAGGTAATTTGTATTGTGTAGCACTATGTTAAATAATGTTAAATATTTGTGTAGTGTATATTATATAAAATAAATATCTTACTTTTGCGTTTGAAGAGAGAGGTGTAACTATTATACAAAAAGATGTATGAGACACCTTTATATATTATAAGATTTCAAGCAACAATATTAATAATTTCACTATTGCTATACTGCAATAGCATAAATACAAACATAACTTCCATATGAAAAAGTTATTACTATTACAATGTTTCTTTTGGGCGACTCTCTCAGTTGCCTTTGGGCAGAATTATATTCCTTTTAGTGTTCGTTACCAAGGTACCGTAAAAGGGGATATGATTGTGGTTGGGAATACTATTCTTAGTCCACAGGGCAATCAAGACTATACAGGTACGCACAGTGATAATTCAGGCATTGATATGAAGTATATCAATGTGGAGCCTGAGTCGGGGGTGTTTAACTCGAGTTCGGCAACTGTGCTTGACCCTAATCCTGCCTCTACCTGTAAAAAGGTAGTGAGGGCGTACCTCTATTGGGCAGCTGCTTATACTCAGGAACGAATTGATAACCAAACGAGTCCTAGCTTAGAGAGAAGTAAGTTTAAGAATGTAAAATTTAAAGTAGGTTCGGCGGCTTATCGTGATTTGGTAGGAGAACTTGTATATGACGGTAATGATATAGTGAGTACTGGAGGTGGTAATTATAATGGGCAACGTGCCTATGTGTATCGTGCCGAGGTGACCAATTACCTCAATGGTACTATTGCTAATACCTATACCGTAGGAAATATACAAGCACCTAAAGGTAATGAGAAAACAGGTGTAGGTTATGCTGCTGGATGGACACTTGTAATAGTATATGAGGACTTGACTCGTGAAGCCCGTAATATTACGGTATTCGACGGTTTTTCAGTAGTAAACGAAAATAATAATCCTACTATTAATATTTCAGGGTTTAAAACTGTGCCTACTGGTCCGGTGAGAGCTAAAGTGGGTTTTGCAGCTTTGGAAGGTGAATTAGGTATTTCTGGAGACCAGCTCACAATGAAAAAAAGAAATACTTGGGGATATGAGGCACTATCAGCTCCTGGTCGTCCTGCTAATAACTTCTTTAATAGTACTCTTACTAATGAAAACGGTATTAATCCTCATCGTAGACCGGCTTCAAAAAACCTATTAGGGTTTGATGCTGGTGTTTTTGAGTTGGCTAATAGTGGCAAAACTTTTTTAGATAATAACGATACTTCTACTTCTTTTAGACCCTATTCGGACCAAGATGCTTACTATCCTTTTATGTTTGCTTTTAACGTGGAAGTGATAGCACCCCATATTGTAATGGAGAAACGCGTGCTCAGCAGTGCAGGTGCCGATATTACAGGGCAAAATGTGCAAATGGGTCAGTCGTTACGTTATAAAATACGTTTCCAAAATATAGGGAATGACGATGCTAAAGATGTACAGATTACTGATATACTTCCTGTAAACTTACAAGATTTTGATGCTACGACAGCAAATATTTCGATGCCATTAGGGGTAAGCTATACTTATATACCAGCCTCTCGTAAACTTACATTTAATATTCCTGAGAGCTTAGTGAAGAAAGGAACTACCGTACAGGAACTTTCTTTTGGTATAAAAGTAGTGAACGACTGTAACAAATGGCGTGATGCGTGTTCTAATGTAGTAGAAAATAGAGCCTCAGCAAGCTATAAAGGAGTGTCTAACCCATCGACACCCTTAACAGCAGGTAGCTTCAACACACAATTTACAGCTTGTAACGGTGGGGTAGAAGGACCGTCTAACTTTATTGTAGACCTTGATTTTACTAAATGTATGTTTAAAGCCACTACGGTATTGTGCGAGCGCACAGTTACCTTGGAGGCAGGAGCTAACTTTGACTCTTACAAATGGGAAAAAGTAGGCGGAGGTACTATAGGAGGTAATTCACGCACCTTAGTAGTGAGTGAACCAGGTGTGTATAAAGTAACGAAGAGTAAAGCAGGTTGTGCTACAATGTACGAAGAGCACACTGTGAACCCTAATGCTTATGCAAATGCAGTACACCCTATTAAAGATTTGCTTTCGAAAGGGAAACTAAATGGTGAGGTGTACATCTGTGCAGATACAGGGGGTACTGAGTATCCACAAGTGTATTTGTGCGGGGGTAGTACTACAGTGCCTGTAAGTCTTAGAATTACGGGTGCTACTGCTTATCAGTGGCAAAAATTGGGCTCTTGTGGAGCTTTACCACCTACCCTAAGCAAAGAGTGTCCACCTTCTAACGACAACTATAACTGTAACTGGACAGATATAGGAAGTAGTGGAGACATTACTTTGCGAGATGAAGGAGTATACCGTTTGGTAGTTACTTATGGCAACTGTGTGTCGCCTTATTACTATTTCCGTATTACCAAAAACAATGTAGACCCACAATTGGTAGGTCGAGACCTTATTTGTAATAAAAACGGTAGTATTACTGTGAATGGGGTGCCAGCAGGATATGAATACGGTTTGAAGAAAACAGGTTCTACTGGCTGGGTGAAACCCTATCAAAGCAGTAATGTATTTGATATAGTAACTCCAGACAACTATACCGTGTACGTACGCCAAGTACTTACTACTACCATTACTACACAGCCTTGTATTTTTGAGAAATCAATACAAATAAACAAACGAACTCCTGCGATGACTGCCAGCGTTACACCTATGGCTTGCAGTACCAGCAAGGGAGGTATACGCGTACAACTTAGCGGTAACCCTTATCCACCTTTTACTTATACTATTCGCAATAACAACGCTACAGGTGGAGTGGCTTATACTACGGTTACCAATACTACCGACTTAAATATTACTAACCAGTTTACTGCTGGTAATTACTACATAGAGGTAACGAGCCCAGATGGTTGTAAATTTACAACCAGTGTGCGTATTGATAAAGTGCCAGACCTTAAAGCTACGGCTTCGGTATTGCGACACTTGAGCTGTGGCAGTGCTATAGTGCGTGTAACTGCTGAGGGAGGAAAGACTAACAGACCTAATGGCTATGGTTATAGTAACGATGGAGGAGCTTCCTACCAAAATAACTTCGCAAATAGTTATTACGACTTTACCTTTACTACTGCAGGGGTGAAAAACTTTAAGGTGATAGACGACAACGGCTGTATTGCTGAAGCTTCGGCTACTGTAAATACCTTGCCTACACCTGCTATCACAGCCAACTATACCGTACAAAACTGTGGTGATAGAGCAAAGATAACTATTAATGAACCTACTAACGCTTCCAGCTATAACGTATTACAATACAGTATAGACGGAGTGAACTTCCAATCAGGGCGAGACTTCCCGAACTTACAAACGGGAAGAAGCTATACTCCTGTATTACGCTATGGTAACGGAGGAGCAGGAGCTTTATGTACAGTTACAGGTGCCACTATTACTATTCCTACTTTTGTGGGAGGTAACCTTATTGCTTCAGCAGGGGTAGAAGAATTGGTAGGTTGTGACACAGGAGTTAATGCCGGTAAAGCCCTCGTTCGTTTCTCGAACGTACAAGGTGGGCAAAAACCTTATGAATTTAACTTTGGTGATGGTAACTGGACTACCGATATGAAAAAATGGATGTTACCAGGCACCTATAATATGGCAGTACGCGATGCGATAGGTTGTACTCGTGAAAACATAAAGGTAACTGTAGCCCCAAGAATTCCGGAACCAACCTTTACTCCTTCGCAAATTACTTACGACTGCCAAGGACGCGGTTCTCTTACGATTACTAATAACAAAAATGATTACAAATATAAATATTACGTAGACGGTCAGCCTACAACCGATAATAACTTTAAGAATCTTGCACCAGGCGTACATACTATTACTATTGAGTATGCCGATACGAATCCTCTTACCAAAAACGTACTCTTTTTTGAGGACTTCGGTACAGGGCGCAATGGTGGTAATGAATATATTAACAAGAAATACTATCTTGAATTGCAAGATGGTTCAATGCCTAGAAACGGTTATGGGCAACCTTGGCCTAGTGGTATAAACTATGAAGGCCCATACGTTGCTGATGGTGAATACGTAGTATCACAAAGGCTAAATCCTAATAATCCTGCTTGGATGCAACCTAATGACCACACAGGATTGGCTAATGGACGTATGCTCTTTGTAAATATTGGTAAAATCTTAGGACAAGAGGGGGCAATACTTTATCAGAGACCCATAGAGGATTTGATTCCAGGTAAAGAGGTTATTTTCTCAATAGCTTTGATGAATATGTTGAGATTTAATGACCCTCGTTATCCTGTGGGAGCTCCGGATATTGCGATAGAACTTTATACTGACCAAGCAGCTATAGATGCCCGAACACCTTTGGATAGCTATCGCATTACACCACCTATTAGAGGAGCTCGTGATGCAGATGATTGGACAGTAAAGCCAAGACCATTAAACCCAGGAAATCATACTAAACTTATAGCAGTTGTACGTTCTTATAGTTTGATAGAAAGCGGTAATGACTTGGTTGTAGACGATATCTATCTTTACCAAGAGCCAAAGGCTTGTGGCTTTACCTATACTACTACTGTAACGATTGCTAACGACAAGGCTTTCGACGTAGACCCTGCTACCGAAAAGATTACGCAACCTAAATGTAATGGAGAGCAAGGTAGTTACCAAATAGGCTTGAAAAATGCACCTTCTACCTATTACGTACAAAAAGATGGAACAGGTAGTTTTGTAGCTACCACAGGTAATCCTTTCAGATGGGATAACATACCTGCGGGTGCTCATACCGTGAAAATACGTGCAGAACAAAATAATCCTAATTGTGAGGCAACACGTGCTTTCAATATTGCTAACCCTGTAGCTATTACTGTTTCAGTACCTAACAATGTATTGATAGGTTGTAACCCATCACGTGTAGAGGTAACTGTTACTGCCAATGGTGGTAGTGCTCCTTATAGTTATGAACTATATAGAGGAGCTACAAGAATAACGGGCTCTAACAATCCTAAGTTTGTAATTACACAAGCAGGTACTTACAGGGTGGTAGTGAAAGATACTAATAACTGTACTAAAGACGCTACCTTCAATGTGGTGAGTCCGAATACTATTAGTTTGAGAGGTACTTCGGGTACAGCTAACGACTTCTGTACAGCTACTACTTCACAAGCAAAAGTGGAAGTAGAAGTGACAGTAGCAGGAGGAGGAAATAATGCACCTTATACATTCCAACTCAACGGAGTGACTAAGGCGACTCAAAATGGTACTAAATATACATTCACAGGTTTAGGAGTGGGTAACCATACTTTCACTGTTATAGATAAATATGGTTGTACCGCTACTTATAGTAAGGCTTTAACAACTCCTATAGTGATAGATGGCTCAGGAGCACAAGTAGCCAAGGATATTGCCTGTGGAAGAAATGAAAATGAACGCAAGGGAAGAATTACCTTGAAAGTAAAAGGAGGTACAACGCCTTATACTTATACTGTAGAAAAAGTAGGTGGAGGCATCGTAGTAGGAAAAACTGCTGTGCCAGCTAATAATACCGTAGTATATGAAACTGCTCAGGTAGGTACTTATAAGATAGTAGTACTTGACAGCAATAATTGTAGGGTAGAATCTTCGGCTACACTTAGAGCACCAGCAGCTGTAACTGCTAATGTAACCTCTACTGACGTATTGTGTAAGGGTACTAATAATGGTTCTATATCTGTAGTTGTAACAGGAGGTAAAGCACCATTTACTTTCTACGTAAATGGTAGTAACCTAGGAGGAGGTACTTCAAAAGAATTTAGGAACTTGCGACCAGGTTCTTATACTATAAAAGTAGTAGATGCAAATAACTGTACGTATGAGACAACACGAAATATCAGTGATGCGCCCTCTGAACTTAAAGGATTTGTAGGTGTAGCAGAGCTTATAGGTTGTGGTAAAACAGGACCTACAGCAGGTAAAGCAAAGATTAAGTTTACTAACGTATCGGGTGGTCAGCTTCCATATTCGTATAAATATGATGGTAACTATACTTCTTCATCAGAAGGTTGGTTGCCAGCGGGTAGACATACCGTTTATATAAAAGATGCGAGAGGTTGTGAATTGCCATTGCAAGTAACCGTAGACCCCGTTATTCCAGAACCAGCAGGATTTACCTATACAGCTACTGACTTTGATTGTAACGGTAAAGCTACTGTACAGTTTAGGACTTCATCACCTACCTCTTACGACTATGAGTATGAAGTAAATGGTAAAAAGGCAAAAGGTAGAATTGCCAATATTACAGGCTTAGCACCGGGAACTTATACCGTAACGGTACGTTATAGAGATTTGAACCAATCGCCAAGTAATGCTATTATAAAAGAAGACTTTGGTGTTGGTGGAGATGTATGTATTCCTAATATATCACCCTTCTTGACCTGTGCTCAATTTATTACCTTCCCAGCAGGTCCAGGACACTATGTAGTGGGTAATAAGAACTCTCGATTTATATCAATAGGGGACGTAGACCGTGCGGGTGTATCAGGTATATGGACACATCCTAATCCACGTTCAGGAAATCCGAAAGATCGTTTCTTGATAGTGGATATAGGAAATGTAAGAAACCAAGACGTATTGTATTGGAAAGATGTAAATGATGTAGACCCTCATAGGAAAGTACAATATGAGATGTACTTGTTCAACTTGTTTAAACCTCATAAAGGAGCTCAAGAACCAGACGTACAAATACGCTTGGTGAACAAGGCTAATAATCAAGTGTTAGACTTTAAGAATTCAGGTAAATTAGCACACCACAACGATCCTAATAACTGGGTGAAATTTGAAGGAGAGTTAGATCCTAAAGGAGCTACTTCTATAAGAGTAGAAATACGTACTAATAGCTGGGCTGATTGGGGCTGTGACTTTTTGGTAGATGATATATTTGTATACCAAAGACCAGATGTGTGCTGGCAAGAAATGACTAAGGTTATTACCATACCAGGTGATAGAGAATTTAAAGCAGAAATGACTGCTAAGACAGATGTAACTTGTTATGGAACGGGAACAGCAAAAGTAACCTTTAAGGTACAAAACATAGGTGCTGGTAATTATAATGTAGTAGTAGATGGAGGAGCTCCTATTTTCTCAAACCAAACAGCGGGTACTATAGTAATTCCTAATCTATCAGTAGGTAATCACACCATAGAATTTAACCACAGTGGCAACTGTAAAGTAACTCGTACAGTTACTATCACACAACCTACTCAGCTTACTCTTAGTGCTACTATTACTGAACCTGCAATGTGTTCTAACGGACAACAAGCACGTGTAACCCTTGTAGCAAATGGAGGGGTACCACCTTATCGTTATCAGTATACAGTAGGAGGTGGAGCAGGTAGGACACAAACTACACCTATTTTTAGCAATATACCTGCAGGAAGTGTAAACTTTAAGGTAATAGATAAAAATGGTTGTGAGGCTACTTTAGCAAGCAACTTGAATATACCTACCCCACAAACTGTAAACTTTACTCTTTCGGCTACTGATTGCTACGAAGGAGGCAATACAGGTGAGGTAACCGTGAAAATAAATGCGGGTAATGGTGGTTATAAAGTGAAATTGAACAACGGTACTCCTGTAACTTTAGCAGCAGGGGTAACTAATCATACCTTCACTGGTCTTACTCAAGGAAGCTATAGAGTGACCGTTACTGACCAATACGGTTGTAGTGCAGTACAGAATATTGTTATTCGTCCTACCTTGAACACCAGTGTGAAGGTAACTAACGAAAGTTGTGTGCCAGGTAAGATAGAAGTAACTGCAACAGGAGGAGATGGTAATTATACCTATGCTTTTGCAAAAGGTTCAGTAACTACTGTTACAGCAGGAACTTTTGGAACTACCAATACTTACAATGTGCCTACTATCACAGGTTCAGTACAGACTTATACTGTATTTGTGAAGTCTGATCGTTGTGTGAAACGTCACGAAGTAGGGGTACGCAAAGTACCAGCTGTTACCTTCGATACTGAAACGATAACACCTACTTGTCAGGGTTCAGGTAACGGTAAGATAGTAGTGAAGCATATTACCGGTGATGCTAACTTTACCGTACGTTACGGTAATGCAGGTACTCCAGTAATCGCTACTTTCACAGGTATTGCAACTAATACTTATACAATTGACAACTTGGTAGCAGGAGCTTACTCTATTACTGTAACCGACCGTTACGGTTGTAGTACAAGTAAAAATGTTACCTTACAAGATATGCCAGCGCTTACTGCTAGCATTACGGTACCATCTAGCCCAGGAGATTGTATTACTGCAGGTCAAGCAGTATCACTTACCCTTACAATGTCTAACGAGGCGTGGAATGCTTATAGAGCAGGAGGTAACCAAATATATTATAACTATAATGGAGGTACTTGGCATCCAATGCCAACCAACCCATATACTTCAGCACCTATATCAGGGGTGACTGAGCCGGGTAAAACAGTACGGGTGCGTTTTGCTACTCGTCCAGCATTAGGAGGTTCCGATATTTGTAGTACAAGTGCAATAGATTATGTAGTGCCACGTCCGTTAGGAACAGTGAGTGTAACTACTGATATAGGAGATTTCCGCTTAGGTTGTATCACAGCAGGTAAGACTTACTTTACTGCTACAGTAACTGTGAGTACAGGTAATCCTCCTTTCCGATATAATGTAAATGGAGGAGCTTGGTCAGCACCTACTCCATCAGGCACCTATGTATTTACTAACTTGATAGTAGGTAGGACTTATACTTTTGGAGTGATAGATGCAAATAATTGTGAAACTGAATTTACTGGTGATATTTATGCTAATGTAGCTACACCGGCAATGACAGTGATTGTTTCGCCACAACCTGCTTGTCACGGAGGTCAAGGACAAGCTACCTTTAGAATCCACCGTGAGTCACAATACACAGGAGGTTCTCCAGCGGGTGCACCACTTACTTGGGTATTATATGAAAAAACACCAGGAGCAGGTTTAGGCAATCCAATTGTGAATGGTACTGCTGTAATGCCAGCACCAGGTAATGATGCTACGAACGTTACCCCAGCAGGACCTCATAGCTTAGCACCTAACAAGACTTACTATGTGGTAGTAACAGAAGGTACTTGTGTATGGGGTAGTCGTGATGCTCATATTAGAGAGTTAGGTACTCTTACTGCTACCGTATCAGCAAGTACGCAAATTACTTGTGATAAGAACGGTGTATTAGAGGTGTTGAATCCATCAGGAGGTGGAGGTACTTATACATATAAAGTAACTCCTGTAACTCCAGGTGTAAGCTTTACGGTGCCAATAGCAACAGGAAACTCAAGAGTACAGATTATTAAGGATAATATAGCAACTCCACCAATGCCTGTTAACCCAGCTTTACCATATTCGTTCGCTGTGAAGTTAACAATGGAAGACCAATTTGGTTGTAGTGCAGATCTCGGTACTCATACCCTTACAGTACAGCCAGCACCTAAGATTAATAAAGTTAAACTAATGGGTTGTGTGAATGGTTCTATCAGTTTGACTATTGAACCACAAGCGAAAGCACCAGCAGGCTCTGGTACTTCGGCTACAGGAGCAGAACTCAACGGTTATGAATACTCAATAGATGGTGGTTTGGATTACCAAGCAAGTCCTACTTTTGGCAACTTGGTAGCAGGTGCTTACGACTTGCAAATCCGCGATAAGGCGACAGGCTGTATAGCAACACTTACCTATACCGTTACTGCCAACTTAGAAGCTGAAGCATCACTTACTAAAGCCCTAGGTTGTGGTGCGACAGGAAATGCTGAAATTACTATAAAAGTAGACAGAGGAACCGGTAACTACACTTATGCTATTACAGGTCCTGCAGGTTATACAGTACCTTCTACAGCTATCCCACAAGTGAGTGGTAAATATGAGGCTAAGGTAAATAATATCACTACAGCAGGTGTTTATACCGTAACAGTAACTGATGTTAATGCCTCAGCAGGTTGCAACACCTTTACTAAGACTATAACTGTGTTGCCAGCAGAGTTACCACAAATAGAAACTGCAGTGAAATCAGTAACTTGTAGTGGAGGTAATGATGGTGAGATTTACATCACTGAGAAGAACGCTACTATAGGAACATTTAACTATACGAATGTACCTATTGTAGGTCCTGCTGGTTCTACACCTCTTTGGACAGCTGCTACAAGAACTTACAGTAATTTGAAAGCAGGCGTGTACACAATTACAGTAGACGCTAATGGCTGTCAAGCAGTTTATACAGTAACAGTTGCAGAACCTAAACCAGTAACTATTAGCAGTACACAAATTGTGACACAACAGTTTGCTTGTACAGCGAGTGGTACAGCACAGCAAGCTACTATTAGTGTACCTAATGGAGCTATCAGTGGAGGTACCCCACCATATACAGTAGAATTTGTATATACAAGCCCTGCAGGTACTATCACTAGTACAGGCAATACTTTCACGGTGGGAGACATTCGCGGTGGAATAGTAACCATTACGGCTACTGATATGAATGGTTGTGCTACTACTACTACCCAAATGATTAAACCTTTTGAGGCATTAGACCCAGAACAAGTGAGTGTAACCGTACAAGGAACACCAACTTGTAACGCTCCAATACAAGTGAAAGTGGATATAGTAGCTGCACCAGGTATGCCTCCACTTACACAAAGTGAATTGCGTTACTATATGGGAGTTAATCAGCCTACTGTACCACCAAGTGCAGGAGCACCTTGGACAACAAATAATGTGTTCTCTGTAAATCCTAAGCAAACTTATACGTTCTGGATAGGTCACGCAGGTACAGATTGTGTAGTGAAAGCATTGTATGTAGCACCAGATCCAAATACGTTCCGCATTGTGAATCCACAAATCAAGAACGTTACTTGTAAAGGCAATAACGATGGTATAGCTACCTTCACATTGAGTAATACAGTAAGCACACATAACTATACTGTGAACTTAATAGCTTCAGGAGGAGTAACACCACCTACAGTACCAGCTGTATCAGGAGCTAATCCTACCTTTACAATTACAGGTTTGAAATCAGCTACTTATACAATGACGGTAACAAGTAGTGGTACAGGTTGCGTACAAACTTATACCTTTAATATATCAGAAGCTGACGTTGCTCTTACAGCAAGTATTAGTGTTCAGTCTATCACTTGTTTAAGTGCACCAAATTATGATAATGGTGAAATAGAGATTACCAATGCTACAGGCGGTTGGGGTGGATATCAGTACTATGTAAGTACTACACCACCTACTCCAACAAGTGCTGTATGGTCAGACACTAATGTGTTTACAGGCTTAACAGCGGGCACTTACCACGTAGCTATACGCGATAGAGGAGGTTGTATGGTAACGCTTAGCTCGACAGTGGTACTTGCTAATCCTAATAACATTACAGGTACTCTATCTATTACAGCACAAAACTGTACACCTAACTCAGGAGAAATAACTGTAAAAAATGTAACAGGAGGTGAAGGACGCAACTATACTTTCCAACTCATTAGAGATGGTGTATTACAAGGAGCTACACAAACAAGTACTGTATTTACAGGCTTAGGAGCAGGCACTTACCAAGTAGCTATCAGTGATACTTGGGGTTGTACCGCTACCCTTACTCAATCGGTGACTTTGTATGACCCAATTGATAGTGCAAGTATAGGAGTAGTATTTATCAAGCAAATTACTTGTAATCCTGCAACAGGAGCTACTTTATCAGTAACTCACCAAGGAGGTTCAACAAACTTGCGTTATACTTTAACTAATAATGCTGGTGGTACTCCACAAGTAAATAATACAGGTGTATTTACAAATGTAGGTGCAGGTGTTTATAAAGTATCAATTGCTGACCTTACTACAGGTTGTGCTACCGTAACAGGTGCTGATATAGACGTAACAGACGCTATGCCTGTGAACTTTACTTATACCACTACGGCGGTAACTTGTCACGGTGCAAGCAACGGACGACTTGTGATTACCATACCAGGTACACAAATACAAACCGATTACCAAATTAATATTGCAGGAGCAGGAGGAACTCTCCGCAGTGAAACGGTGAACGTAACACCTAAAGATATTGAATTTGATGCAATGCCAGCAGGTGTATACACAGTAACGCTTACCTCTTCACGTAACTGTACTGCAACTCAGGTAATCACTATTGGTAAACCAGATGAATTGGTAGTAAGCAGTACAACGGTGACTACACACTTCAAATGTGACGCCAATAATAATGCACAACAAGCTATCATTCAAGCGACAGGTCGCGGTGGAACAGGTACTTATACTTTCAACTTTGAAGTGTTTGACGGTACCTCTACTACTACCTCAGGTTGGGTGAACCATACAGGAGTATACAGTGTAACTAGCAATGGTACTCACACTCAAACAGTAATAGTGTATATACGCGATGCGAACGGTTGTCAAGCTGATAACAGTGCGAACCCATTAGTAATACCGCCATTAAAACGCATTACTAGTATTGATGTGAACCGAACAAGCCAAATAAGCTGTAACGCTACCGAAAGTATTACCTTAACTATTAATGGAGGTAATAACAAAGGATATCGTATAGAAGTAACCTCTACCGGAGCTGGAGTGGCTATCCCAAGTACACAAACGCTTACCACAGGAGTGAACACAGCTAATATAGGCTTCAATACACCTGGGTACTATGAAATTAAAGTAATAGACCTTGAAACAGGTTGTTATGCTACTGCATCGCATACGGTTATAGATTTCAGCGATATAGAAGTAACTGCTGCACAAACTAAACCAGTATCGTGTGTAGGAGGCAATGATGGTGAGATTACCCTTACTGTAAAAGGTTATCAAGGTATTTATAACTATCAAGTGCTTGATGCGACTACCTTAGCTCCAACAGGAATAACAGGAACTGTACAAGCAAATGCGGCTACTGAGAGAAGAGAGGTAATTGCAGGTTTATCGGCAGGAACATATGTAATAAGAGTAGTGGAAACACAATCACCATACTGTACAGTAACCACTACATCGGTGATGGTATCAGCTCCTACACGAGCTTTGACAGTGAGTCCTACTATTACAAATCGCATCACTTGTGAACCTAATGATAATAAAGGTGCCTTCAGTATAGATGTAACAGGAGGTTGGGGTGATTATCAATACCGCTTGTTAGTGGGAGGAGCTCCTCACGCTACTTATGGTACCTATACCACCACTACCTTATTTGAAGGATTGACTGCCAATACCTATACGGTAGAAGTAACAGACCGAGGAGGTTGTTCAACTACTACTAATGTAGTAATGGCACCACCAGCACCTATTTCGGCAAGCATATCAGCAACTACTGTTTTGAATTGCTTCAACGATAGAACAGGAGTAATAACAGTGGTGAGCCCAACAGGAGGAAGTGGTAATTACGCTTACGAATTGTGGAATGTGGGAGGTGCACAAATAGGAGGTGCACAAACTAGCACTACTTTCACTAACCTATATGCAGGTTCATATAACGTGAAGATTATAGATGGTTGGGGTTGTGACGTTACTATTCCAGTAACTATCGATGAACCTCGTGAAATGAAGGTAACTGCCTCAATTGCTAAACCGCTTACTTGCTTGCAACAAGCTACTATTTCAATTACTGTAACAGGTGGTACTCCAGGTTATACTTACTATATGGTAGCCAACGGTACAACTACTACAACACTTACAGGAAATAGCACTCAAGCAGGAGTAGGAGAGTACGAGTTCTATGTGATAGATAGTCACGGTTGTCAATCGAAGTTGTCTAACAAGATAACGATAGAAGCATTACAACCATTACAATTACACGTAGATACTTCTGAGGCATATGTAAAATGTAATGGAGATAGTACAGCTAAGATTACTTTCTCAGCCACTGGTGCTTTGGGTAACTACCAATACAAATTGTATAAAGGAGGTGTAGCACAAACAGCTACTGCTACCCAAGAAAATGCTACTGATTGGGCATTTGGAGGTTTGTCTTCTGGTACTTACCAAGTGGAAGTAATTAGTGTAGACTGTGTACAAACAAGCACAGTTATAAAAATTGGGGAGGCAGGACCACTTTCAGTAGCTACTGCAAGTACTGATATTAGCTGTAATGGTGAAGCCGATGGTACTATTTCGGTAACCGTGACAGGAGGTACAGGAAGAATCCTCTACGCTATCAGTCCACGATTAGACCGATTTGTAGATAGTGGTTACTTCACTAAATTAGCAAGAGGTAACTATATTGTAAGAGCTCAAGATGAAAATGGTTGCTATACTGATACTACCTTTGAAATTAAAGAACCTACTTTATTAGAGGCTTCAATAGACAAGATAACCGATGAGGTATGTAAAGGTGGTAATGATGGTACAGTATCTATCACTATCAAAGGAGGAACTGCTTCTTACAGTACTTCAATAGATAATGTAACTTGGACAGTAGGCAAGACCCTCTATACGGGATTAGCTTCTGGTACTTACACTATCTACGTGAAAGACGCTCGAAGCTGTACTACCGAAGTACCGGTAACAATCAAGGAAGGAGTAGACTTACAAGCTACTGCTACCGTAGAGTACAGTTGTGGTAATAATACCGTAGTGAATACTATTGTAGCTTCTTCTAATTCAAAATATGCAGGATATGTATCATATAGCATAGATGGAGGAGCACCACAAGCTTCAGGACGCTTTATAGTAACACCAGGTACTCACACTGTTACCATAGCACATAATAACGGTTGTACACGTACTATAACGGTAGATGTAGAAGCTTATACAAATCTTACAGTATCGTCTACTAAAACTGATATGAGTTGTTATGGTGTGAATGATGGTACGATTACTTATGCAACCACAGGTGGTACAGGAAGCTATACATTTACTATCTCACCAGAGGCAGGAACTTTTGATGGAACTAATAAGTTTACTAACTTGCCAAAAGGACAGTATATTGTGAAGGTGAAAGACAATGTGATAGGCTGTGAAGTAGAACGCACCTTTACCATTGTAGAACCTGAACAGTTGGTAGCTCACGCAAGCACCGTAACAGAAACTTGCTACGGCACTAATGACGGAGCTCTAAGCTTCCGATTCACAGGAGGACGTGCACCATACAACTATACGTTGAAAGACCCATCAGGTAATGTGATAGGAACTTCAAGCAGTGTAGCAACAGGTACAGTAGTATCTAGAACAGGAATAGCACCAGGTAGATACCAATTAGAATATGGTGACTCTGGTATCTGTTCACAAACCTTAGAAATAACAGTAGCTGCTGCGCCAAGCATTAATGCTACTTTTGAAAAAGGCTTTAACTGTTCTACTGTTTCTACTACTTGGACGACAGGCTACTTGATGCTAACGTTCAACAATTTGGACGGTGCACTTACACGAAGCAATACAAGCTATGCTATCAATAGTACTGATGTGCGTGATGCGAGACCATTTGAATCGTTTGACGGTAATAGAGCTAAGACAGCACCTATTGACCCAGGAACGAACCAATATATAACTGTATTCTATCGCGGAGCAGGTGTAGCATCTACTTGTCAGGAAACTATTGCACAACGTTTTGATATAGAACGTTACCCAGGATTGGAATTGAAAGACAAGAGCGACCCACGTGAATTGAACCTTATAAAAGTAGAAGCAAGAGGAGGTAATCCTCCATACACTTACTACTTTAACGGAAGTTACGAAAATGGAAGCAATGAGTATACTCTTAAACCTACCGACCCAACTAGCCGTATAGTAAACGGAAGAGTATACAAAGTGGTAACCGCTACTGTACAAGATGCAAATGGTTGTGAAGCCGACTTGCGCATCGAGAAAGAGTTTATGAAGTCAGTACCACCTAACTTCTTTACACCGAATGATGATGGTAGCAACGATGGTTGGGATCCTGATAGATTCCGCAGTTATCCAAACTTGACTGTAGATATCTACGACCGCTACGGACGTTATATCACAACGTTGCGTTCAGGACAAAAATGGGACGGACGTTATGACGGTAAAGAATTACCAGCGGGTGACTACTGGTACATCTTGAAGACTCACGAAGACGGTGAAGATGCTCGAGAATATATGGGTCACTTCACATTGTATAGATAGTAAGTAATATCTATAATAAATAAAACCCCTGCGAAGTTTACTTCGCAGGGGTTTTTTATTAAAAGTAATAAATAGTTTAGATTCGTTCAGCAATCCAGCGAGATATGAACGCAGGTTTAGGAGCGCCTATTTTTTGTGCATACAGATAAGTTTCTACCAAGTTATGAGCATCGTCGATGTATTTACCTTTGCTTTTAAATCCTTGCATTTCGTCTCCCATAAAAGTTTCGGATAAGAAATTGATATCATATTCTTTAATAACAAACTCGCGATGGTTGCGCTCTGTCATCATATCGAGTGCCCACTGAGTGTATTTTACATTATTTACGTGTGAATTGACATCTAAATCGCTTACACGCACTTTAAAATCGTTGACCTGGTACATACCTTCGGGGAGATTGATACGGTCAGTATGGAAAGAGAGTCCGCCTTCGGTACGAGGAGAGAAGATTTCTTGGCGGTCAGTAAGCTCGATGGGGCGACGTGTTTGAATATCTAAGGTAATCCAAGTACTAGCACATTCACCTATTTTTTTGTCGTTGCAAAAAAGTTCGAATTCGCGAAAAGCATACACTCCTTTTACAGGGAGAGACCACGTTTTGACGGTGATACGTTCATTCCATTGAGGCCAATAGTGCATTTTTAGTTTTTGCTGTATGAGTGCCCAAAAGAATCCTTTTTTTACTAACTCTTCATAACCGAACCCTAAAAGTGAAGCGTGTTCGGCAGCGATATCTTGCAACATACCTAATACGCCATATAACCCGAGTTGATTGTTAAGGTTTACTTGTGTGCTACGCACTTTATAAGTTTCGGTGAAAATTGTTTTATCTTCCATAATATACTTTTTAATGATAATTTATTTTTGAATATGCAAAGATATAAAACTATTTTCTATTTACTTACTTTTTATGGGACAGAATAGAGCAAACGCACAAATTTTTCTTTAAAAAAGAAGTGTACTTGACGGTACAGAAATTGAAATAAAATAAGTGTGTGAGCCATACGAGCGAGAAAAAAAATTGAAAATGAGGAAATGAGGAAATGAGAGAATTAGCAAATGAGGAAATGCCAATAATGCTAGAAATACTGATAATTAACTTTGCCAAAGGTGCGAGCCGCACAGGCAGTGTGAGCCACACGGGCAAAAATTTTGGCAAAGTGTATACCCCTAAAAGTGACACAGATGAGCTTTCGGAAGGAAACGGAGAAGAACGGAAGAGGGTCGAGAGGAAATTTGATGAAAAAAGGCTATGAGAAGGG
>NZ_KB291171.1:48305-57376 GCF_000318255.2 Capnocytophaga sp. oral taxon 380 str. F0488 | reverse complement strand
CACCCCGTCCCTCTCCCAAGGAGAGGGGGAGTGTGGTGACGGAGAAAATAATGAAACATTCCCTTCTCTCACATTCTCCGCTGTGCCTGGCTACCTTCAGAGGGGAATATAATGACGGGAAAGTGAGAGGTACACTGGCAGGAGGTTCGTAGGAGTTTTAGGAGAAGGTCAGAGGAGTTAGGTCGTCGTAGTGCGACAGGCAATTTGAAAATAATATTATATATTGAGGTAAGAAAAATGTAGCTTACGCTACAAAAAAAACTACAAATCTTTACAAATCAAAGAGAAAGGCAACAAGTTGCCTGAAAGTCTCGCACAGATTACACGGATTGCACGGATAGCCCAATTGACAATTGATAATTGACAAATGTGATAGGCACGGATTGGCAACTGCGTTGCTGGATTTCACAAATTACAATGTAAATACAGCTGTATATCAGTATTATATATATCGAACTGACATTTATTAATAGACGGTTACTGATGCAATTCTACTGGGGGGCGATAATTAATGCCTTTGTGTAGCAAATTTTGCAATTGGAGGTCTAACTTTTGGGTGAATTGTTGCCAATCACGCTTAGGCATCTCTGTCCATCCTGCTTCGGATAAGGCTAAAGCGCGAGGATAGGTCATATAAAAAGCGCGGAATACATCTTTCACACTTTCGCCCCATAAAGTAGCTTCAACCCCTAAAATATATTGCTTTTCTTCTTCGGCTGTGAGCGAAAAGGCGGGATTAAATTCATATACGCGTTGTAGGGTGAGGGTAGGCATCCAATCTATATTAGGCAAGTCGTTTTTGGCTTGTGGATAATCGAAGTAGGCGTATTCACCGGGGGAACAAATCAGTTTGAAATTATCTTTTTTAGCGCGCTCCAATACTTGCGGAGTAGTACGCATTCGCCATAGATACATCACACTATTTTTGGGATAGGAGGGGACTTCTAACTCTAACCAAATAAGAGGACGCTTGTGGTTTTTCTCTAATGATTGATTTACCCTTTTGAAAAACTCACTCATCAGTTGTTGGTTATTGGTAGTGTGAAGGCTTTGTTTGAGTTTGAGAGTAGAGGAGTGTTCAAGCCACTTGTCCATAGGGGCTTCATCACCCCCAATATGAAAATAAGGGCAGGGGAAAATAGCTGATAATTCGGTAATGATATCATCGATGAAAGTAAAGACTTCTTCTTTGCCTACACACAACAAATTCTTAGAAACACCTGCGGTAGTGCGTACCCCAATGAGGGTATCGTTGCAACTGAGGAAAGGATAAGCAGCTATGGCAGCATCGCTATGACCTGGTACATCGAACTCAGGCAATAACTGTACGTTGCGCTGAAGAGCGTATAGTACGAGATCTTTTATTTGCTCTTGGGTATAAAAGCCTTCGTTATTGCGTTTAGAACCTTCGAAATCGGAACGTTTGCTCCCTATTTCGGTGAGTTTAGGATATTTCTTGATTTCTATACGCCACCCTTGGTCGTCGGTGAGGTGCAAATGTAAGTAATTGAACTTGTAATGAGCCATTACATCAATGTATTTTTTAATATCGTCTATCTTCCAGTAATGCCGAGCGGGGTCAATCATTAAGGCACGATAAGCAAAACGAGGCGCATCGGTAATGGTAAGACAAGGCAAAGATTTTTTGTGTGTTACCTCTGCCCCAAAAACAAGTTGGTTGAAGGTTTGTTCGGCATAGAACTTTCCTGCTTCGGTAGCAAACTTGATGATAATTTGGTTAGGTTTGATGATAAGCTGATAGCCTTCGGGATTATTGATAAACTTATCCTGTATATAGCTAATTTTGGTACTTATCGGACAAGTACCCTTATGATAAGTTATCTCATTAGGCTGTGGTACCACATTGATTTGTGCGGAAAGTGGTAAGGCTAAAAATAGTAAGATGTAAAATAGTTTAGACATAATATAAGAAAATGAATGATTATAAAAGTATAAAAGCCTCCCTCTCTCCCCTTAAAGAGGGGGAACTGTAGCGACGCAAAAAAGGCTTTGGTAATATTCTGTTAGGGTGCATTAATCAATCTTTACATTCTTAGTGCGTTCTAACTTAAAACGTTCTTTATTCCAATGAAAAGGTTTGAACTCTTGATTTTTGATAATTTTATTATTGCGGTAAATGAGATTCTCTACTGATTTGGCATAGAGAATAGGCTCATCAAAAGTTTCAAACACATTGTTTTCAATAGTAATATTAGAATGGAAATACTTTTGTTGTGCTTCTAAGTTAGGGATTTCGGGATAGATGGAAATGATAGCGTTCGTAAATTGATAATTAGCGGTAAGTGCATTGATGAAGCGGTTGTTTTTGATGATAACATTGTGGCAAGCACCTGTTTCATACCAGCCATTACAATCGCCACAGAGTAAGATAGCAGTGCCGTGAGTATGGTCGAAGGTGTTATTGGCACAGACGACCTTTTTAGGAGTGCTAAACAGTGCCCCACGAGCCCGATTGTTACGCACTATATTGTTTTTGAAAATCACCTCAGGTGTCCAAGTAAGGTTTTCTACCCCACAAGGTGTATCGGGGTTTACTTCGGTAGGTAGTATTTCATTAAAAGTGATTTTAAATATCTTAGCACCTACTTCGGTAGGTTTATCAACGGCTTTAATGGCTTGAATGCGATAGGTTTTATCGCCGATAACGTCCATTGTCTTGGAGGCGATAAACTGCACTTTATCACCTACATTGCCCCAAAGGAATCCCCACGATTGGGGGTGCATATACTGTGCTTTGATAGTGTGATTGTCTTCACGAGCTATTACTTTTAGGTAAGTGCCGTGTACGTTAATAGCATCATCAGCCATACCTTCATAGACTCCATTTTCAGAGCGTATGAGCCCTTTGCAGGCTGAAAAGTGAGTTGCATCGGCTTGGGTAGTAAAATAGCGTTCGGTGCCTTCTTTTAAAGCTACGCGAAAGCGGTTGAGGGTTATATTTTCGGTGAGTTGCGCTAAGAGCCCCATACCTTGAGCGTTATGCACAGTTATATTTTCTAACTTCACGTTCTTGCTTTCAGTAACGAAAATGGCAGGTGTAGGACGTGTGTAGGTGCGCAATACAAAACGCTCTCCTTTTTCCAAATAAGGTTTAGCTCCTATGCCTTCGATGCGGAACTCATTAGGGGCTATTTCGGTAATTTTAGTAGGATTAAAATTTACGTCAGCCCGCTTATAAGCCAAACGTTTGTCAGCTCTGAATATCATACCTCCAAAGGGAGTTTCTTCATAATCTTCTCCAGTGAAGAAGAGTTTCCCGTCCTTGATTTTATAGTTTCCTTCGGGGTAGAGTTGGGCTTTTACGGTGTTATTTTTTGCATCTACTTCGGTAATGTGCAACTGACGCAAATGAGGGGTTGCAAAGTCTATCGAAAAGTTTTTAAGAGTGATATTGGCACAGTTTTTCACTACAATAGGCAAGATAGTGCCGTGAAAGAGCCATTCGCTGTTACTGCCGTCAATCACTACATCGTTTAAGTTTTCGAGATAAAGTCCTACTTTTTTGGGATTGGTTTGGTCGTGGTTGGAGATGTAGAGTTCTTTATCGGTAGTTTGGTTGAGATAAAAATGATAAGTATCCTTGTTAAGGACGATATGTTTATGGCTACCTACTTCCATTTGAGCGGGTGTAGCAGGGGTAGTAACGACTGTTTTGCACGCGACTAAAAGTAGTATCGTAAAGAGTAATATAAAGTTAAAATTTTTCATTGTTTTTGGTAAGTAAATTTATAACAAACTTTGTCAAAGTCTTAGGGCTTTGACAAAGTTTTTGATACAAAAGAGAGTTTTTAAATGCCCTCTTGTATTATAAAAAATATACAAATTACCAACCAGGGTTTTGTGTGTATTTTACTAATTGTATCTGGTCGATAGGCAATGGGTATAGATATAGTTTATCGTTCCAAGTGTGGTGTCCTGCCGTAATAGAAGGGTAGATAATGAGGTAATTATCACTGTCTACAGGTAAATTACTAACGCCTGAGTTCGCAGGATATTGTGCTTTTAAGGCAGCATTGAGCTTCATTCCACGTATGATTTTAGGATTTTCAATCAGCTTTCCAGCTTTCCAGCGTTTGATATCATCGATACGAAAACCTTCACCAATGAGTTCAACACGGCGTTCACGGCGTATTTCGTACAACAAAGGGGTGACGGTATAACCGTAGTTTATAGCGTGAGTATCAGCGGTTACAGCAGTGGTAAGATGTGGCATTGCTACACGATCGCGCAGTTTGTTGATAGTTTTATCTAAGTCAGCTTGAGAGAGAGAACCTAATTCATATTTAGCTTCGGCAAAATTAAGTAATATTTCGGCATAGCGGAATATAAAAAGGTCTAAATCACTTTGATTAGCAATCCACTGTTCAGGGTCACTGGAACGTCCTTTGATAAGCCAATAACCAGTGCTTGTTTGCCCTGTACCTACAGCAGGTAATGTTACTACTTGGCGTTTAGCAGGGTCAGAGTTTTCAGTCCATACAAAACCTGGAGTAGCGACTGTTTGAGCATAACGAGGATCTCGGTTGGCGGCTTCGCCTGCTGGGGTACTATCGTCATAAGTGAAGGTAGTAGTGCCAATAGGCAATCCATCAGTAAAGAGGTAGGATTCCATAAAATCCTTACTACAACCAGTGCTATTTTCACCAGCTGTACGGGTATAACCGTGAGTGCCTGTTCCTTTGATATAGGTACGGTAGAAGATAGCTTCGGAGTTGCGAGATAAATCTTGCTGAATAAACAAATTACGGTAATCTTTATCAGGGTTACCTGTAGTATAAACACTATATCTACCTGAATTAATAAGGCTTTCTGAGGCTTCGACAGCTGCTTGTAGCCAAGAACTTTCATCACCCAATGTATGGTATTTGCGATAAGTACCTTCCCATAAGGCAACACGTGATTTTAAAGCTAAAGCAGCATCTTTGTGTAAGCGTCCTGCTTCGGCTTGGGCTTTCTCAGGTAAGTTTTGGATAGCAAAATTCATATCTTCCATAACTTTGTCCATCACTTGTTTGTGAGCTACACGAGGTCCGAAAATAATAGGAGAGGCATCGTTTACTTTGGTAAGAATCAAAGGAACATCGCCAAAAGTTTTTACCTTATTCCAATAGTACAAAGCGCGGAAAAAGCGTACCTCGGCAGCATATTGTTCTTTTTTTGAACCAGTAGAGCGGTTGTAATTATCTAAGAAGAAATTGCAATTGTAAATGCCGTTCCAATCGCTAATACTCCAACCACCTCCTGTAGCAGGTATGGTGTAAGTACCTGCCAAGAAACTGTTCATATTCTTAGGAGCCATATTGTCAGAGTCGTTATCATTATAGAAGAACTGTACAGGCAAACCACCATAAAAACGGTTAGCAAAGATCTTTAAGTCTTCATCGCTATTAAAATATCCTTTTTCATTAAAAGCATCAGGAGGATATTTATCTAAGAAGTCATCATTTTTACAGCTTATTTGACTTAGCAAAGCACCTAAAAGGCTTATAAATGTGATATGTTTATATATTCTTTTCATTGTATTACTATTTAAATTATCAATTAGAAACGAGCTTGAACTCCAATCGTAATCACACGGTTGATAGGATAATTCTGGCTAAGTAGCTCGGGGTCGTATGATTTGATGAGTTTTGTCCATTCGCAGAGGTTTTGCCCTGTGATGAACAAACGCAAGTTTTGCAAACCTATATTACTTAAAACTTCTTTAGGTAAAGTGTAACCTAAGGTTATTTGTTTTAGACGTATGTAAGAAGCATCTTGCATATAGCGAGTTTGAGTTCGTGTATTTCCCCAACCACCGAAGCGCAAACGTGGATAGTAAGCGTTAGGATTTTCGGGTGTCCAGTGGTCTAATTGGTTAGTTGCAGGTACAGACCATTCGTCGGCATTACTAAATCCCCAGAAATACACATCGTTTAACATATAATCGCGTTTGCCAACTCCCTGGAAGAAAACAGTAAAATCAAAGCCTTTATATTCGGCATTTAAGTTCAAACCAAAGGTATAGCGCGCTTGGTTATTACCAATAACTGATAAGTCGCCGTGGTCATCTAAAGTATTTTTACCGTAGTCGATTTTTCCATCGTTGTTTAGGTCTTTATACTTCACATCACCTGCCAACCACTTGTAGCCTGCTAATTTGGTTTTGTCAAGTTTAGCAGCATCTTCATCAGTTTGATAGAGACCTTCTGTAGTATATCCCCAAATTTCACCTATTTCTCTACCTACATAGTAATCTCCTAAGCTACCTGTAGGGTTCAAATCGTATTTAGTAATGAAAGAGCGACTATCCGCTAAGTTAAACGATACGCCATATTTAAAATCTTCACCTATAGCATCGTGCCATCCGAGAGTGAGTTCAAAGCCTTTGGTTTCAAGGTCTGCAGCATTGCGTTGTGGAGCCCCTACGCCTAAAACAGCAGGTAGTGCTAATCCATTTACAAGCATACCCGTAGTGTTGCGGATGTAGTAATCAAAAGAACCAGTTAAGCGATTGTTCAAGAAACCAAAGTCGACACCAAAGTTACGAGTAGCTACTTCTTCCCAAGTAAAATTATTGCTTACTAAACCAGGAGCTGATACATAAGGCAACTGTTGGGTACCGAAGATATAACCTGTTTGATTACCATAAGGCATAGTAGGTAAATAAGGATAAAGAGCATTCACTTGTTGGTTAGGCAATTTACCGTATGAGACACGGAATTTCAAATCACTCACTACACTGTTAATAGGCTCAAAGAACTTCTCTTTGGAGATACGCCAACCTAAAGAAGCTGATGGACTAAATACATAACGATTTTCACGACTGAAACGTGAAGAACCATCATATCTACCATTTACTTCTACTAAGTATTTTTGATTGTATACATAGTTTAAGCGAAAGAAAGATCCTATCAGTGCCCAGTCGGAAATACCACTACCTACACTCGGTTTATCATCATTATTAAGTTTGAGGAAAGGATAGTCTTGATTCACTAAGTTTTTCACTTGTACACTGAAAGATTCATTATGTTTAGACTCTTGGTTATAACCTACCATTGCTTTAAAGTAGTGTTTTTCAGCAAAAGTATTTTCGTATTGTGCATAAATATTAGCAGCCTTATAGAGGTCGTGGCTATTAGCTTCATACACAGTAGCAGGGTTGTTATGAGGGTAATAACCCAAATCAGTAGCCTTATCGGGGTCATAAATACTAGTACCATCAGTGGGGGCGCCGTATTCTTTGAACATCTTTACGTTATTTTTGCTATTCATATGATAAGGATTCCAAGTGTAATCACCAACTATTTTAACGTTTTTTATAGGGGTGAGAGTAAAACCAGAGGTTATCCATATATCATCTGATTTATAAGTATCACGTGCGCCAGTAGCAATTACAGCAAAAGGGTTCGTAAAGTTACCTTGCCCAGAGAAGTGTCCGTCAGGGTGATATACAGGCATTAACGGTTTTACATCGGTAGCGAAACGCTCAGCTGAAAATCCACGACCTACATTAGCAGGCTGGTCGTTATCTTTGTGATTGACTGTTGATTTCAAATGGAGAGATAACCACTTTGTAATATCGGTATTAATGTTTAGCGTAATGTTATAACGTTCAAATTTTTGTTTGGCTTTTTTGAACAAGCCATCTTCAGAAAACATACCCACTGAAGCCAAATAAGTAGTTTTATTTGTACCTCCCGAAAGCGATATATTATTCTGAGTTTGAGAAGCCCAACCAGGATACATTTCTTTTATCCAGTTGGTATTACCTACATATCGGTATTTTCGAGCATCGTTAGGGTCGATATATACTGAATTGGCAGGCGTAGGATTGGCTAAGTACTCTTTCGCTTTTTGAAGGTCAGTATCAGTGAAGTTTTGTGAACCAACCCCACTGCCGGTAGCACGACCAGTACGGTCAGCTTCCATATACATTTGCAAGTATTCTACTGAATTTACCAAGTCAGGCAAACGAGTAGGACGTGTAATAGAGTAGTCGGAGGAGATGTTTATTTGCATAGGGGTTTCTTTCTTACCTTTTTTTGTGGTAATCAAAACTACCCCAAATGCAGCACGACCTCCATATATAGCTGCTGAAGCGGCATCTTTTAACACAGTAACGTTCTCTACATCGTTAGGATTGATTTGGTTAGGGTCCATCTGAACGCCATCGACAAGTACTAATGGAGAACCACCGTTGAGAGAAGTATACCCGCGGATATTGAAAGAAGAACCAGAACCAGGACGACCGTTGCTAGTAGTGATGTTGAGGTTAGGGATAACACCTTGCAAGCCTTGTCCAATAGTAGTAAGGGGGCGACTTTCTAATACCTTAGCATCGACAGTAGCGATAGCTCCCGTAAGGTTTTCTTTCTTTTGAGAACCATAGCCCACTACTACTACTTCACTCAATTCTTGGGTGTCTTCTTTTAGTTTTACATTGATAATCAAGTTATTACCCCCCCCCTTACCAATGGTTTTTTCTTGGGAGGCATAACCCATAAAACTGAACAATAGCACGTTGCCTGGAGAGGCTTCAATGCTATATTTACCATCAAAATCAGTAGCTACCCCACGGGTAGTTGATTTGATTTGCACACTCACTCCAGGAAGAGGAGTGCCTTTCTCATCGGTAACAGTACCGGAAATTTGTTTGTTTTGTGCCCATAGCAGAGAGGTAGTACTCCATAGAGCTATTAGCAATAAGAAGATTTTTCGTTTCATACTTCCAAAACTTTTTATTGGTTATTTAATGGCGCAAATATACTAATAAAAAAGAATATAAAGCAAATATTTTCATAACTTTTTAATTATTTTTTATTACGATGTAAAATATATAAGGAAAAATAAGAAAATAATAATAATACCAATACCAATAACACCAGAAATGAGAAAATGAGAGAATTAGAAAATTAGTAAATGAGTAGTGATAAAAATTGTTTATTGATAGGTGAGACTTGTCGGACAAATCGGATAGGTTAGAGAGAGCGAAAGAAAACGGAGATTTTCAGAAGAAGGTTAAGAGCATTTTTAGTGAAAAAAGGCTATGAGGAGGGTGGGGTTAGCTT